>NZ_JBOFKN010000150.1:0-24158 GCF_051657365.1 Paraclostridium sp. | reverse complement strand
TATTATTAACCTATTATAATTTCTTAGTACTATATTACTAAAATTATACTTTATAGTAAAGTATTGATTTTTACAAAAATACTTTATAAACACATAAAAAGAACTATCAATATTTTATAGATAGTTCTTTTTATGTGTTTATATTTTCGGTGTGCAACAGCTTATCCTCCTAATAGCAGTATTCTAACTTAATTTAATTATTCTACTTCATAATCTGGTGAATAACCGTAATCTGTATCCATTTCATATTCAAAATATTCTAAAACCATGTAGTTTTCCATAAGTATTACCTCCTTTTTTGTTTTTGCAAGTTATTAATTTAATTCTATCATATAGATATAATATTTAGCAACAATTTTCTGAATATTTTTTATATTTATTTTTTATAGTTTTGATATTTTCAAAAATAAACCTTCATTTAATCTATTTTATAATCTGGTGAGTAATTATATTTATCTATTTGTTCATATTTAAAATACACCATTTCAATATCTTCAATCATATTAATCCTACTAATTTAATTGCAATTTTATTTCAACTTCAATTCATTATATATTTAATATATGCATTCTAACTTTAAAGTTTTACATCTTATTTTAAATTTAACATTAATATTTTTAATAAAAATAAAAAGAGATATGAAATTTCATATCTCTCACCTTGCTTTTTTATTTATTTTTTTGTATGTTATCTTTCATAATATTTATTCTCATCTACTGATGATTGGGGTATTTTGATTTGTTGAGTTGATTATATACTCTTTAAAATGTGCAGCTATATCTGACATATATGATTTTTTTTGATATCCCATATAAATAACTCTTTCTTCTATATTTTCTTTGATTTTTATCACCGATAATGTATTATTATTAATCATTGGTGTATTAGGTACTATAGAAATACCAGCTCCTGCTGATACTAAACCTTCTACTACACTTCCTATATTCGCTCCTTGTGGCTGAATAACTATTTTAGGTGTATACCCTAAAATCTTCGTATAATAAATTAATCTATCTTTGCTATTTTCACAAAATGCTATAAAAGATTCTTCTTGTAGCTCTTTTAAAGATATTTCTTCTTTTGATGCAAATATATGATTTTTAGGTACAATTAAAACATATTCTTGTTTTTTAATAGGAATAGATTCAATATTACAATTATCCAAAACCTCATCTTTACTATCATAAAATCCTATATCTATTTTTCCTTCTTTTAAGTCATTAATTATTTCACTTGCTGATTGTTGATTAAATTGAAATTTAGTATTTGGGTTTTTATTTAAAAACTCACTTATTATAATATTCATAAAATAAGCTCCTATTCTTGGTGTAGAAGATATAGATATAGTTATATCACTTTCACTAGTCATATTTTTTAACTCTTTTATACCTTTATCAATTTCCATCAATGCTTTAGTAGAATAATTTAAGAAAACTTCTCCAAAGCATGTCAACTTTATATTTCTACCCTTTTTTTCAAATAAAGGAACTTTTAATTCTTCTTCTAATTTTGATATTGCTTTACTTAAAGCAGGTTGAGTTACTGATAATATTTTTGAGGCAGTTGTAAAGTTTTCTGTATCAGCTATAACTTTAAAATATTCTAATTGTTGTAAGTTCATTTTCACTCCTTCTATCATTTAATATATATAACTAAAAGTTATAGTTATATGAATTATTTGAATTAGACATAAATAGTTTATACATGATATAATCTCATTAAACAGTAATAAAATATTTTTATTGATAATATAAATTATAAATTTTATTTATCAATATGTCAAAAAATAGCGAGTAATTTAGGAGGAGTTTATTATGATGAAAGTAGATAAAGACCTTTGTATAGGTTGTAGCTTATGTGTAAATGATTGTATAGTTAATGACATAGAACTTATAGATGGTAAGGCACAAATTAATAATGTGAATTGTTTTAAATGTGGTCATTGTGTGGCTATATGTCCTAAAAATGCAGTATCAACAGATGATTATAATATGGATGAAGTTTTAAATTATGATAAATCAGAATTTACTATAGATGCTGATAACTTACTTAATTTTATAAAGTTTAGAAGAAGTATAAGACATTTTATGAAAAAAGATGTGGAAACTGAAAAGCTTAATAAAATTATAGAAGCAGGAAGATTTACTCAAACTTCTACAAACTCTCAAAATGTATCTTATGTTGTTGTTAAAGATGATATAGAGAAATTAAAAGAAATGGCTTTTGAAAGCTTAAATGAATTAGGTAAAAATTTATTGGCTAATTTAAATCCACAAACTAAACCTTTTGAAAGATATGCTAGAATGTGGTTAGGAATGTATGATGCTTATAAATCTAATCCAAAAGGAAGAGATGGGTTGTTCTTTAATGCTCCTGCTGTAATTCTTGTAGTAAGTGATTCACCTGTAAATGCATCACTTGCTTCTTCTAATATGGAACTTATAACTAATGCCCTAGGTCTTGGTACTTTCTTTAGTGGCTTCTTTATAAAAGCTGCTGAAGGTAACAAAGAAATTATGAATTTCTTAGGTCTTAATGAAAATCAGCATATAGTTAATTGTATGGTGCTTGGATATCCTAGTGTTAAGTACCAAAGAACTGTTCCTAGAAAAGATGCTATTGTATCTTGGAAATAAATAATAAAAAAGGTTCTGAAACAGAACCTTTTTTTATGTAAAATATTTATAATTCTATATATTCCATTTCTTGATCACCTTCAACTTCTAACCATTCTTTTTCAAGAACATCTTCATCATCTGTTATTTTTTCAACAGGCATTTTCATATATTTACCAGTTGCAGTTACAGCTACATCTCCATTAGGTAGTATAATCTCGCCTGTACCTTCAAATAACTTTCTATTTTCTTTTGTTATTCTTCCAACTACTTTTACAGTGCAATCTGTTGGTACTGGTTTTTTATATTTAATATCAAGAGAAACTGTAACTCCCCAAACTTCTCCATCTAATATAGTTATAGCTCTACCTATAGTTTCATCTAATAGAGCTGCTGACATCCCTCCATGCATTCTTCCAGGATAACTTTGATGCCATTCTTTAGTATCACATATAGCTACTAATTCATTATTTTCTAATTCATAAAAGTTGGCTTTTAGTCCTAAGTCATTGTCAATTCCACAAACTACACAATGGCTACTGATGTTTTGTTTTTTCAATATTTTATGTTTCATATAGTATGCCTCCAATCTTATATCGACTAACTCCACTAAGTATTATATCATAACAAAAAGATCAATGTAATTTTAAAATGGCTAAGGTGATAATAACTCACCTTAGCCATTTGCTTATTTAGTAACTAACTGTAATTCAACTGGAATAAATTCATCTACTTTTTCACCTTTTAAATATTGATTAGCTACCTTCACTGCCGTTTCTCCTATAAGTATAGGTTGTTGGGCTACAGTTGCTGCCATAGTGCCTTGCTTAACTGCATCAACAGCATCATCTGTTGCATCAAACCCTACTACTAATACATCTTTCATCTTCGCATCTGCAAGTGCCTTTGATGCTCCTAAAGCCATTTCATCATTTTGGGCAAATACAGCATTTATATCCCCCTTAGATTGTATAATATTTTCCATAACACTAAGACCTTTTGTTCTATCAAAGTCTGCTGATTGTTTGGCTATTATCTCTAAGTTACTACCTTTTATACCATCTTCAAATCCCTTACCTCTATCTCTTGTTGCTGATGAACCTGCTATTCCCTCAAGTTCAACTATATTTCCTTTGTTTCCTAATTTGTCTATTAAGTATTTAGCTGCCATATCTCCACCAGCTATATTATCAGAAGCTATATGAGATACTACATTTCCACCATTTGCAACCCTATCCACAGTCATTACTGGAATATCAGAGTTGTTAGCTATCATTACTGATGCTACTGCTGAGTCCGAATCAACAGGGTTTAATAATACCATAGACACGCCTTTTACACTTATATCTTCCATATTAGATACTTCTTTTGCTGGGTCATTTTGAGAGTCAAGCACTACAACCTCATAACCAAGTTCTTTCGCTTGTTTTTCAACACCTTTTTTCAAATCAACAAAGAAAGGATTGTTTAATGTTGATACTATAAGTCCTATTTTCTTTGTGTTATCATCTTTTTGACTACATCCTACTAACATGAAACTTGATAAGACTATAGTCATTATTATTGAAAGAAATTTTTTCATTATTATCTTCCTTTCTTAGTTACTTTTTCTGTCTAATAATACAGCTATTAATATAACTACACCTTTAACCATCATTTGATAGTATGATGATACATCTAATATATTAAGAGCATTACTTAATACTCCTATTATAAGAGCACCGATTATTGTTCCAGTAATTTTACCTTTTCCACCTGTAAGTTTTGTTCCTCCAAGTACTACCGCTGCTATTGCATCAAGTTCATATCCTGTACCTGCAGTAGGTTGAGCTGAATATAATCTAGAAGTTATTATAATACCTGCTATTGCTGATAATATACCACTTATAGTGTATACCCATATTTTTATTTTATCTGTATTAAGTCCTGATAATTTAGTTGCTTCTTCATTTCCACCTAAAGCGTATGTATATCTACCCATTTTAGTATGGTTTAAAATATAATAACATGCTATAAATACTAATATTGTTATAATTACTGGTGATGGTATTCCAAATATTGTTCCTCCACCTATTTTCCCAAATGCCATTGCTAATTCATTACTTCCTAAAGTTATTGGCTTTCCATCTGTAAATACTAATGTTACACCTCTAAGTATTGTCATTGTTGCAAGAGTTGCTATGAAAGGTTGTAACTTTCCTTTAGCAATTACAAATCCATTTAAAAATCCAACTAATGCTCCAACTACAATAGCTGCAATTACCGATACTATAATACTTTGTCCTGATGCTAAAAGCGATGCTGCAAAAGCTCCACTAAGAGCAAGCACTGATCCTACAGAAAGATCTATTCCTCCTGTTAATATTACAAATGTCATACCAGCTGCTATTATAGCATTAACCGATGTTTGTCTAAGTATGTTTAGTATGTTTCTAGTACTTAAAAACGATGGACTAAGAATCGAAACTACAACTATTAATAATAATAATCCTACTAACGACTTATACTTTATTAATAAACTCTTAAAATCTAATTGTTTATTTTCATTTTGACTTATTTTAGCTTGCATAATTAAGCCTCCTTCACTTTAACTGCATATTTTAATATACTTTCTTGAGTTGCATCTTTGATATCTAATTCTCCAGTTAATCTTCCTTGACTTAAAACTAGTATTCTATCACTTAACCCAAGTATCTCTGGCATTTCAGAAGATATCATTATTACCGCCTTGCCTTGGCTTTTAAATTTATTTATAAGATCGTATATTTCTTTTTTTGCACCAACATCAACTCCACGAGTTGGTTCGTCAAGTATAAGCACATCAGGGTCAGTCATAAGAGCTTTAGCTATTGCAACTTTTTGCTGATTTCCTCCACTTAAGTTTTTTATGATTTGTTCTTCACTTGGAGTTTTTATATTCATTTTCTTTATATAATCTTTAACTTGAGTGTTTTCTTTAGTTTTATTTAACTTAAATAGACTAGATAAACTATCTAAAGATGATATAGTCATATTTTCTCTAACTGATAAAGAAAGAATTAATCCATCTCCCTTTCTATCTTCAGATACATATGCTATTTTGTTTTTAAGTCCTTCTTTTGCTGATTTATTGCTAACTTCTTTTCCGTTAACTATAACTTTTCCATTTTCTTTTTTTATGTGTCCATAAATAGTTTTTGCAAGTTCAGTTCTTCCTGCTCCCATAAGCCCTGCTATGCCTACTATTTCTCCACTTTTAACATTAAAAGATATATCATCTACATATTTATTAGAAATATTTTTAACATCTAATACTACATTTCCTTTTTCAATTTCATGTCTTGGGAATTGATCTGTAAGTTTTCTTCCAACCATCATTTCTATCATTTTGTCTTCATCTAGGTTGCATATTTCTTCACTTCCTACATATTTTCCATCCCTTAAAACTGTTATATAATCACATATTTCAAAAATTTCTTTTAATCTATGTGATATATACACTATGGCTTTTCCTTCATTTTTTAAATCTTCTATTACTTTAAATAAACTTTCAGTTTCTTTATCCGTAAGAGCATCTGTTGGTTCATCCATTATTATTATCTTTGCATCTAATGATAAAGCTTTTGCTATCTCTACCATTTGTTGTTGCCCTAAACTTAAATTCCCAACTAATTGCTTTGAACTAGTTTTTATATTTAGTTTATTTAAATACTTATCAGATTCTTCGTAAAGCTTTTTAAAATCTATTTTAAATCCTTTTTTAGGTTCTCTTCCTAAAAATATATTTTCACCTATAGTTAAATCTTGAATTAAATTTAACTCTTGATGTATTATTGCAATTCCTTTTTCTTGTGCATCTTTAGGTCCTTTTATATCTTCTAAATTTCCGTTATAGTAGATTTGACCACCATCTTTTTTATATACACCACTTAAAACTTTCATAAGTGTTGATTTTCCTGCACCATTTTCTCCCATAAGAGCCATTACTTTTCCTTGATATAGTTCTAAATTAACTCCATCTAAGGCTTTTACTCCAGGGAATTCTTTAACTATATTTTTCATCTGCAAAATTGGACTTTTCATATAGTGCTCCTTCCGACTTTAAAAGTTTTACTAAAATACAACGCCTGATTTTAATATTATATTTGAATATGGAGTACATTCTCCCGTTCTAATTACTGCATGAGAGTCTTTAGTCATTTTCTTAAACTCTTCATGTTCTACCATTGTTACTGATACATTTTCAAATCTATTTAATATTTCTCTATACATTTCATTTGCAATATCTTTTATTTCTTGTGCTATTATTATTTCCTCTACACATAGTTCTTCAAGTACTGTATCTAGTGTATCTAAGAAACTTGGAACTCCATACTTTAGAGCTAAATCTATTCTTTTAACATCTTTAGGTATAGGTAAGCCACAATCTCCAATAGTTAAACTATCTGTATGTCCCATTTGAGATATAACTGCTGATATTTCGCTATTTAATAATTTTCCTTTTTTCATATCCTTACCCCCTAAATTTATTAACTTCTTCTAATGTTGGTAGTGAACTTTGTGCACCTTCTTTTGTAACACATAAAGCTCCTACTCTTGATGCAAAATCCATAGCTGTTTCTATATCTTCATTTTTTGAAAAAGCTACTGATAAAGCACCTGTATAACTATCTCCTGCTGCAGTAGTATCTACAGCTTCTACTTTATATGATTTTTTAAATATTGATTTATCTTTGTTTATATATAAACTACCTTTAGACCCTAGAGTTACTATTAATTCTTTAACTCCTTTTTCTATCATAGTCTTAGCAGCTTTTAAAATGTCATCTTCGCTGTTTATAATTACTCCACTTAATATTTCAAGTTCTGTTTCATTAGGTGTAAGTAAATCTACATTTTCTATTATAGAATCTTCTAACTTAACTGCAGGTGCTGGATTTAATATAGTATATTTTCCAAATGCCTTAGCTTTCTTTAATGTATATTTTATAGTATCAAGTGGTGTTTCTAATTGAACAACTACTATGTCACTTTCTTTTATAGCTTCTATATTTTTATCTATATCATTTTCACTAACTTTGAAGTTTGCTCCTGGTGCAACAACTATTGCATTTTCTGCATTTTTATCAACAGTTATCATAGCTACTCCAGTTGGTCCATTTTCTTTATGTACATAAGTCGTATCAACATTATCATTTTTAAGTGCATCTATTAAAGTTTGTCCAAAACTATCAGTTCCAACTTTCCCTATCATTGTTACATCTCCACCAAGCCTTGCCATTGCAACTGCTTGATTTGCACCTTTACCACCTGGTACTTCCTTAAAGTCGCTTCCTATTAATGTTTGTCCTTTTTTAGGCATGTTTTCTACATTTACTACTAAGTCCATATTTAAACTACCTATTACACATATTTTTTTCATAATTGTCCTCCTCTAAAGTTTTTGAGATGTTGAACTTCTTATTATAAGTTCTGGTTTAAAAATCATTTTTTCTATATTATTAATTTCATTATTTTCTAAGTTATTTATAAGTATACTCGCCGACTCATATCCCATATTATAGGAATTTTGTTTTATAGTTGTTAGTTGCGGCTCAATTATATTCGCAGTTTGAATGTCATCAAATCCAACTACACTTATATCTTGTGGTATTTTTATATTTCTTTCTTTTAAAGCTTTTATAGCTCCTATTGCTATTAAATCGTTGGCTGCACATATTGCAGTGAAATTTATTTCATCTAAATTTTTCACTACTTCATAGCCCCATTCAAATGAATATTCTCCTTGTATTACAAGGTTTTTATTGAATTTTATATTTGATTCTTCCAAAGCTTTTTTATATCCTTTTAATCTATTTTTAGATATTTCACTTTTTAGTGGACCACTTAAATAAAGTATACTTTTATGATTCATCTCTACTAGGTATTTTGTTTCTAAGTAAGTTCCTTCTTCATTGTCTAAACTTACTATCCCTTTAAGATTTTTTATATTTAACTCTTTATCAACTAATACAATTGGTTTTGATGTTATCTTATATTCAGTTGAATTAAATTCAGTTTTAGATGATGGTGCAAATATAATTCCATCAACCATCTTCTCTGTTAATGTATTAAAAGATCTTCTTTCTTTCTCTATGTTTTCATCTGTATTGCAAAGTATTATGTTGTAGCCTTCTCTCACAGCCTTGTCTTCTGCTCCCCTTGCTATATCTGTGAAAAATGGGTTTCTTATATCCGGAATTATAAGCCCTATAGTTTTAGTTTTCTTTGTTACTAAGCTTTGTGCCATTTTATTAGGTATATAGTTTTTTTCTTTAACTATATTAAGTATTTTTTGCCTTGTAGCTTCACTAATCTTTTGGTCCTTATTATTTAATACTTTTGATACTGTGGTCTTTGATACCCCTGCTATATCTGCTATATCTTTTATAGTTATCAATTAAATCCTCTCCCCCAAGTTTCTTTAGTGTATTATTTTAGGGTTACCGGTTATCCTTTTTTATAAATATACCATACTATATTTAATTAATGCAACATATTTTTATTTGTGTATCATTTTAAAATCGCTTTCCTAACTTATTCAACATAAAATCCCATGTATTGTTGTAGCATTTTCAATACTTTTAAACATTACTTATTATTTATTTTTTTATTTATTTTTTTATGATACACTTTTATACTTAATTAAAGCACAAAAAGAGCTGTTTATTAAATACAGCTCTTTTTTGTATAAATTTATTCAACTATGTATCTAAGTACCGTTTTTAATTTGGATGATTCTATTTTTCTAAAATCAGAAAGATATATTTCTCTATGTACTTTGGTTTTTAAGTTTAGATTATTTTCACTACAAAATTGTTTCATTTCTTTAAATGTTCTTTCTTCATCTTCATAAGGTCCTATATGCAACATTTGTACAGAAAGCCCATCTTCAATAACTTGAAATTTTACTTTTTCTAATAATGGATGTGGTTTTTTCTTTTTTACTATTTCCATAGCCATTTTGTAAACTTCTTCATTTACAAATTCAGGTTGTCTTATCATTATGGTATAAATTAATTCATCTTTGTTTAAAGTTTCTTGTTTTCTTCCCTCTTCTGTAAGATCCCATAGTCCTTCTAATGGATATACAGTATATTCAAAATAATCCTTAGGTGTAATTCCATTTCTCGGCATCATCCTTACTGCATATGATAGTGAATATAATACGCCTATAGCTTCTTCAAATTCTTTGCTATTAGGATTTCCTTTCCCTTGAATTGTAAAAAACTTAAATTTAGGTATTTTTACTAATTGAACCTTTTCTTTAGGTATATAGTATTCTTTTTCTTTTTTTCTCCATTCGTGCTTCATATCTCCATATCCTTTTCATTGTTATTTTTAATAATTATATACTAAATTCATCTATAAAAAAAGATTACTCTAAATCAGAGTAATCTTTTTAAATTAAATAAAACTTATATTCAGTACTTTGTTTATATACTTCACCTTTTTTTAATATGGAATTATCTAAAAAACACATATTATGTCCTATAGGTGGAGCTTGTGTTTCAAAACATATACCAAATCTCCTTTGATTAGTTTTATTATTATATAAAGTTAAATCGTCTGTAAAGTTCATACTATATACAACTACACTTTCTTGATCTGTAATTATATCCATGGCTCTTTTTGAATTTTTATCTTCTAAATGTATGTATCCTTTGTTTAACATAAATACATGATCATAACCACACCCTATTTTAATTTGATTGTTGTCACTATCAATATCTTTACCTATTAACTTTAATTGTGTAAAATCAAATGGTGTATTGGTTGTATCAACGTATTTTCCTGTTGGTGCACAATTTTTATCAAGTTCTAATATAGAATCACTACATATTTTCATATATTGATTAGTTATAGGTTCTTTTAAATTTCCACTTAAGTTGAAGTAACTATGATTTGTCATATTAACTAATGTAGTTTTATCTGTTATAGCTTTATAGGTTTGCTTTATCTTGAAATCTTTACTTATTTCAAAACTAACTTCTATATCTACATTGCCTGGATAGTTTTCTTCCATATCTAAGCTTATAGCTTTAAAGTTTAAAACTATATTATCAATTCCTTTAATAACATCTACTTCATATACCTTCTTATTAAATCCAAAATTTCCACCATGGCCTTGATTAGTATCATAATTTTTAGCCAATTTATATTCTTCATTTTCTATAAATACGCTACCCTCATGTATTCTTCCTGAAGTTCTTCCTATTATAGCTCCCATATATGATGGATTTTCTATATAACTACTTATATCTTTATATCCCACAACTACGTTTTCTAAATTATTATCTTTATCAGGAGTTACTATTTTAGTTATTATTCCACCTAAATTTAATATTTCTACTTCAAATCCATTATTATATAAAACATTATGAGCTTTAATACAGTCCCCATTTATATATCCTACAACTTTTTCACTATATTTCATAATTAACTCCTATATATTTTTTCAAACTTTCTATATACCTAGTTCTAGCTTCAAATCCAACTTCATCATATTTAAATACTCCACAATCTTCTAACACCTTTTTAAATACAATACCTACTTCATATCTTAAAATTTCATCTATATTATCATTTGTTAAATCATCATACTTAAGTTTTAAGTAATTAAACCAATCTAAATGTATTTTTAATTGTTCATTTATAAAACGCTCATCTCTTTTCTTTAATAAACACATTTTTATAATTTCTAATTCTTCCTTTAACCTTGCTGGTAATACCGCAAGTCCTAATACCTCTATAAGACCTATATTCTCTTTTTTAATATTATGTAATTCTTTGTGTGGATGAAATATTCCATCTGGATAAATATCACTAGTTTTATTGTTTCTTAAAACTAAATCTATTTCAAAGTTACTGCCTTTTTTTCTAGTAATAGGAGTTATGGTATTGTGATATACATCTTTAGTATGAGAATGTATATTAACTTTTTCATCAGAATATTTTTTCCAATGTTTAAGTATACAATCAGCTAATTCACTTAATTTTTCCTTATTGCTTGAGTTTATTCTTACTACAGATAATGGCCATTTTATCATAGATACTTTAACACATTCATATCCTGTTATATTAATTTCTAATATATCATTAGCTTTATCCATAGCAAATTCATATCTTCCACCTTGGTAATGATCATGGCTTAATATAGATCCCCCTACAATAGGTAAGTCTGCATTAGAGCCTATAAAGTAGTGTGGAAACTTTTCTATAAAATCTAAATTTTTGTCAAAAGTATCTTTATTTATATGCATTGGCTTATGCTCATCTGAAAATACTATACAGTGCTCATTATAATATGAGTAAGGAGAATATTGTAAGTGATATTTTGTATTTTTAAGATTTACAGGTATAGTTCTTAAATTTTGTCTTGCAGGATGATTTACTCTACCTCTATATCCTACATTTTCTTTGCATAATAAACATTTAGGATATGATGTTTGTTTCATATCTTTAGCCTTGGCAATTGCCTTTGGATCTTTCTCTGGTTTAGATAAATTTATAGTTATATCTATATCCCCATATTCAGTACTTGTCTTCCAATTTATATTTTGAGATATTCTATTAGTTCTAACATAATCACAAGATTTGCTTAAGTCGTATAAATAATTTGTTGCACTTATTTTATCTTTTTTATATCTAGCGTTAAATTCTTTTATTACTTCTGATGGCCTTGGTATAAGCAAGCTCATTATTTTAGTGTCTAGTAAGTCTCTATATACAGATGTATTAGATTCTAAAATATTTAATTCAAAAGCATAGCTTAGTAAATTATTCATAATCTCGCTTAAATCATCACAATATTTAATGTCTTTTTCTATTTTATATTCATCTAAATTAAATAACTCTATAAAAGAATTCCTTATATATTCTACATCTTCATTTTCAAATAATTTATGTTTTAACCCATATTTTATAAGATTTTCAAACTCCGTATATATGCTCATACATCCTCCTAAACTAGTTCTCTAGTTCCATTTCCTATTTCAGCTACATAAAACTCAGCTTCATATCCAATTATTTTTTTATATTCACTTGAAACTTCATCTATAAAGTTATCTTTCATATCTTTTTTTACAATAGATACCGTACATCCTCCAAACCCTGCACCCGTCATTCTAGATCCAATTGTTCCTGGATGGTTTATAGCTAAATCTACAAGAGTATCTAGTTCTTTTCCTGTAACTTCATAATCATTTTTCAATGAATTGTGTGAGTCTATCATAAGTTTTCCAAAAGTATGTAAATCTTTTTCTTGTAAGGCTTTTACAGCTTTTAAAGTTCTTTGATTTTCATATACAGCATGCTTTGCCCTTTTTTGGTTTGTAGAATTTTTTATTAATACTTTATTTTTTTCAAATTCCTCCTCATTAAGTTCCCCTAATGATTTTATACTTAATTTAGACTGAATATTTTTCAATGCTTCTTCGCACTCACTTCTTCTTTCATTATACTTAGAATCTGCAAGCCCTCTTCTTTTATTGGTATTTCCAATTATTATTACTTCATCTCTTAAATCTAAGTTTGAGTAAGTATATTCTAAAGTATTGCAGTCTAATAATATTGCATGATTTTCTTTTCCCATTCCTATTGCAAATTGATCCATTACTCCACAATTTACACCTATAAATTTGTTTTCTGCTTCTTGACAATACTTAACCAAGTCTACTCTATTTATATTTAAATCTAGTAGTTCATCTAACATAACCCCCATTAATAATTCTATAGATGCTGATGATGATAAACCTGCTCCATTTGGTATGTTTCCATATACAACCATGTCAAAACCATTATCTATACAGTATCCATGTTGTTTTAATGTTTTAATAACCCCTTTTGGATAATTTGCCCAGTCATGTTTTTTTTCATTTTCTAACCTATCTATTTCAAAGCTTATTATTCCTAACTTTTCAAAGTTCTTAGAATACATATTAACAACATTATCATCTCTCAAAGATATAACTCCATAAGTTCCAAAACTTAATGCACAAGGAAATACATTCCCACCATTGTAATCTGTATGTTCACCTATTAAATTAACTCTACCTGGTGAAAAAAATACTTTTGTATTTTCTTTTTCCCCAAAAATATCTTTAAATAACTTCAACATATTTTCTCTCATATTTTATCTCCCTATATTTTTATTTCCTATAATTAAAAAATATAGTTAATATACTAAGTAATTTAATTTGATTAATAATCATATATAAATTTCAACTTAGCTATTAACTATATTTCCCTATACTTTTCTATCTTTTTATTTTATAGTTTCTCTTCCTAAATTCACTTCATTAATTTCTTTATTATTAAATATAGTTAATCTAAAGTCTAAATTAAATTGTTCAAATTTACATCTATGCTTATCTAATTGCCACTGACCACAAGAGTTAGTTCCAACTCCATTTTGCTTATAGTCTATATTAAATACTATATAATCTCTTTTTTGTAAATCTATAGTATGCTTAGCATATTCTAAATCTGTATCTTCATAATATGATGCACTGAAGTTGAACTTATCATCTGCAATAGCCATCAAGCTCATACCTCTATCATTTCTCAAACTAACCCAAGAAGTGTCACTTCTGTTTCCATTTTCTTGTGGTTTAACATAATTTGTAAATAATCCATCTACAGTGTTTTCATAAATTCCAAATAAGTTAGCTTCTTTAGTATCTGGGTATGATTCTCCTGGGCCTCTACCTTTATACTTAACATTTTCTAAGTCTTTGTTTACTCTCATTTGAAGACCTATTCTAGGTAACATATCTGGTGCTGTATCTATTTTTCCTGATGGTACTCCAGATACATTAACTAATATATCTCCACTTCCAAATACTTTGTATTCATAAGTTGATTTGTAGTGCCATGCAGAGTTTGTAGTTCCATTTATAGTTTCTACTTTAAATGTAAGTACATTTTCATCTAATTTGTACTCTATATTTCTTACTACTTCATGCATTAAGTGCATAAAGTATTTTTTCTTGTAATCTTCAACTACATACATATCATTATCTATTGGAGCTCTCCAGAAGTTTAATCTTGGACCTTCTTCAACTAACTGATATCCATCTTTTCTAACTTGTAATATATGTCCTCTTACTAAATCAAAGTCAACTTGGAAGTTTTCTCCCTTTACTTCTAATTTACAATGTTTCTTTTCAATTTCTAAGTTTCCTTTTGGAGTAACTTTTAATTTTTCTGTATGAATAGGTAATTCAAACTGAGCTGTTGCTAATTCATATCCAGCCTTTGCAAAACTACAATCTTCTCTTAATACATAAGATATGTTTAAATAGTAAGTTGCTCCTTCTACTTTATCAAAATCTAAACTATAAGGTAGAGTTATTTCACAAGTTTCTCTTCCTAAAACTGATGGCATAGTAACTTTCCCACTTACTATTACTTTATTATCTTCTTTTATGTTATATACTAAATCTAGTGTATTTAAATTTTTAAAGTCATATCTATTTATAACTTTTATTATTCCTTTTTCTAAATCTATTGCTGATGTTTCTGCTGGTTCTATAACTTTTTTATATTCTAGAAGTCCTGGTGAAACAGTTCTATCTGGCATTATAAGTCCATCTATACAGAAGTTTATGTTACTTGGATCATCACCAAAATCTCCACCGTATCTATAATATACTTCTCCATTTTCAGCTACAGTGTGTATACCATGGTCAAACCACTCCCATATAAATCCACCTTGTAATTTTTCATACTTGTAAAATAAATCTTGGTATTCTCTTAAGTTACCTGGTCCATTACCCATAGCATGGCAGTATTCACATAATATATGAGGTTTTTTAATATCGTTTATTATAGTATCCATAGTAAATTTACTATCACGTTCTAACCAAGTATACATCGTACTATATACTTCTGAAACTGGTCCATCTTCTTCAGCTACGTTGAAATCTCCCTCGTAATGTAATATTCTTGTTGGATCTAAGTCTTTACACTTTTTAGCCATAGCCTTGAAATTGCATCCAAATGAAGATTCATTACCTAGCGACCACATTAATATAGATGGATGATTTTTATCTCTTTGCATCATTCTCTCTATTCTACTTACATGAGCTACTTCCCAATCTGGATCATCACTTATCCATGCATAATCTCCTGTTAATTCAAATCCGTGGCATTCTAAGTCTGTTTCATCTATTACATAAAGTCCATATTCATCACATAATTCATATAAATAATGTGAGTTAGGATAATGTGCAGTTCTTAGCGCATTTATGTTATGTTGCTTCATTAAAAGTATATCTTTTTCGATTTCTTCTTTAGCTACAACTCTTCCATTTTTAGGATTATAGTCATGTCTATTTACACCTTTGAATTTTATTGCAACACCATTTACAGTAAATACTTCACCTTTTATTTCTATTTTTCTAAATCCTACCTTCTGAGGTATAACTTGAACCACTTCTCCATCTTTATATACACTAATAATTAAGGTATATAAATTTGGTTCTTCAGCAGTCCATTTAAGTGGATTTTTAATTTCTTTAGCAAAGTTAATTTCTTCATTTACATCTATTAAATCTTCAAATACTACATTTTTATTTTTATCTAATAATTCAAATTGAACTTTTTGATTTTCATATTTTTTAAATTTCAATTTAACATTTAAAATAGCATCTTCATACTTTTCATCTAAGTCAGTAACTACTGTTATATCATCTACTCCACATACTGGTTCTGTATAAAGTTCCACATCTCTAAATATACCACTTAGCCACCACATATCTTGGTCTTCTAAATAAGTACCATCACTCCATTGATAAACTCTTACTGTACATTCATTAAATCCATTTCTTACATATTCAGTTATATCAAACTCAGATTGTATTCTAGCTCCTTTGCTATACCCTACTTCATGTCCATTTATCCAAACATTATATGCTGAATCAACACCATTGAATTTAAGTATTATTTTTTCATTCATCCAAGACTCATCTATTACAAAGTTTCTTTTGTATATTCCAGTTGGATTCTCTGTTGGAACATATGGAGGATTTATAGGGAAGTTATACCATAAATCTGAGTAGTGCATTTTTCCATATCCTTGTAATTGCCAGTTTCCAGGTACAATTATATCATCCCAATTTTCTGAGTTAAAATCTTCTTTATAAAAACCTTCTGGTGAATATTCTGGTGCATCTAAAAATAAGAATTTCCAACTTCCATTTAAATTTTTAAAGTTATGAGTATATTTCTTTTCCCCGATTAAAGCTAACTTCTTAGATGGAAAGCTTAAAAAATGTGATCTTGCATCCAATCTGTTTACTCCATCAATATGTATATTTTCCCATAGTTTCATAATTAATCTCCCTCTAAATTTAATATTATTTATATATTATCTTGTAGCTGATACTTCGTTAGCTACATCTTTTCCAACCTTCTTTTCATATTTATTCCAACATATTTGTGCAAATCCTAAGAATACGACTAAACCTACTACATTATATAAAAGTACAAATAAAGGATTAGTTGCACCTTCTGATAATGTTCCATTAAAGTATGCAGTTAAATCTGCTGGAGATGGAACTGAAGATATTACAAATACGAATGAGAATAATACTAATAATAAAATTCCTAAAGTAATTCCTAAACCTCTTGACCCAACCTTAAAACTTCTTTCTATATTATCTTTTTTAGCTCTTAATACAATATATCCAACTAAGAAAAATAGTACCGGTATTAATGAAGTTGATGCAGTCATATTTATTAACATTTCTAGTAAACTATCAACTGAACCTATTCCTAATGCTGGTATTATTAAAAGCACTGTTACTATCATAGCTTGAAGATATAGTGCATTTACTGGGTTACCTTCATCATTTGTCTTAGCTACCCAACTTCCAAATATACCTTCTGGAATTTCTGAAAACAGTACCTTAACTGGTGCTGCAGTCCATAATACTAAAGATCCTAAACTTGCAAGTAACATTATAAATCCTACTATGTTAGTTATTATGTTTCCTATTCCATAGTGAGACCCTAATATTAAAAATGAATCAAATAATCCATTTGAAAAGTTACCAAATAATACTTCTTCTGGTACAACTATACCTACTGCAGCTGCACCTAATGCATATAACGTTCCTACTAATACAGTTGAAAATAACATTGTTTTTATAAAAGCTTTATTTCCACCCTTTACATCTTTAACATATACACCTATACTTTCAGCTCCACCTACAGCTTGTAGTACCCAAGCTAAAACCATAAAATATGTCCAGTTAAACTTTGGCATTACTGTTTCTGTACTAAATTGTTGTGCTGGCTCTTTTCCTAAGAATAATATTACTCCAAAAGATAAAACTATAAATCCTATACCTAAAATCATTCTTGCCGCACCTGATATACTAGTTATTTTTGATATCCAACTTACTCCTTTTGTTGATAATATTGTTACTCCCCAAAACATTATTATCGATAATATAGATATTAATACTGTTTTTCCATCAAATACATTTCTACCTACAAAAGTATATGAAGCATATATTAATGTTTTTGGTAGTAATGATGTGAAGAAAAATAAATTAACAAAGAAGTATGACCAAGATCCTAGAAATGCCCACTTAGCTCCTAGTGATGTTTTTATCCAACTGTTAATTCCTGATTCTGAGTTTTCATTTGCTGATGCAAACTCTCCTATCATTAATGCAAATGGGAAGAAATAAAAGATAGTCCCAAATATGTAAGACGGTATTGTAGCCAGTCCTATATTAACACTACTATCTATTATGTTTCCAAATGAAAATACTGCTGTAAATGTCATAAGCATTAATGCTGATGAACTAAGACTTCCTCTTTTCTCGCTCATTATTATCAAACCCCTTCAATTTTTATAAAATGTCATCCAAGAAAACCTTTTCTTAATATAAACTAATAATATACCTTTTTATATTTTATCTCAATGTGCTAATGTTGCCATAATTTGTATTATTGTTGCATTTTTAAATTGACATGTATATGATTTTAATTTAAATTTATACTTAGGAAACGTTAGCATAGGAGGGAATTTATGAGCAAAATAGGAATATTCTCAACCGATTTAAAACCTAGTAATGAGTTGTATATATATGAGTGTGGATTTGAACATTGCGAGCCTAGAGATCCTTATCAATATGAACAGATAGATTATTATTTAATACATTATATAATAGAAGGTGAAGGTCTTTTTTTTATAAAAGACCAGGTTCATAAATTAAAAGCTGGAGATGGTTTTGTAATACCTCCTCATACAGATAATAATTATTACCCATCTCATGAAAATCCATGGGTTTATCGTTGGATAGGTATTAATGGTTCTAAAGCTAAAGAATTACTTAATTTATGTGGATTTACAAATGAAAATTATGTGTTTAATTATACTAAAGATGATAAGGTTAATGAGTTGTTTAAAAATATTTATTTAAACTGCGATTCTAATAATTTATTAAATGCTTTAGGTTATTTATATCAAACATTATCACTTTTTATGAATGAACATTCTTTATCATCTTTACAAGAAGAGCCGTCTTCTCAAGGTTATATATCTAAGTCTTTGGATTTTATTGATAGAAATTTTGATAAAAATATTTCAGTTTCTGATATATCTGATTACTTAAATATTGATAGAAGTCATTTTTATAAAATATTTAAGCTTCATATGATGAATACTCCTCAACAGTATCTTATTGAGTATAAGTTAAAAAAAGCATGTGATTTACTTAGAAAAAGTAGTTATTCTGTTTATGAAATTAGTAATTTAGTTGGATTTACTTCTCAGTCTCATTTTTCTAAAACTTTCAAAAAAAATCTTAATTTGACTCCACTAGAGTATAAGTCTTTATTTATAAGATAGAACTAACTTAGATGAGACTGGATAAATTAAAACTTACAAATTTATCCAGTCTCATTTTATTTTAAAAATTATTTCCTTTACTAAGCTTTTTATTTGATATAACTATTGTACTTACAATTAACACTACAAATACTAATACTGATACTATTATAGCCATCATATATTTAGATACTACATTACCCAAAATTGTATATATTTCAGATAAGACGTAATAACTATTAAAATTAGTCATATGATACGGTACAAAATTTTTGAAATAATGATTAAATTCAAATTTATGATTAGGTAACATAGTCATTAAAAGTAAAATAAATGTAACAACTAATGCTGAAGATAGTATTTGCTCTGCTATTACTGTAGTTAAAAGTGTAACTCCTACTAAAACTAACATTGCTAAGTATCCAACTAAAATATTTATTATGTACTGTTCAAAGAAAGTAATACTGTATGGACAAATAAAGTAATTTATACTACTTTGAATAGGTAGATTTCCTCCTTCAAATCCAAATGCAACTAATTTACATAATGAAAATACAATTATTGCAATTGTATAAATTATGGTTCCTATTTTTATACCTGTAATCACTCTACATTTAACTAAATCTTTCTTTCCATATTTAGTTGAAATGTATAATTGTTTCATATTTGACTTTAAATCTTCTCCAAAAATGGTAAGTAACAAAAATGGTATTAAAAATATTACCATTGTCACAAAGTCTGTCATATCATTGTTAAGATTTTTCCATCCTTCTGCATATCCTAATTGAATAGGCTTATTAAGTTCATTTAAATCTATCCCTAGTGTTTCTAGGTTTTCTAGATTTTTTATTTTACTATGTTTAGCTAAGTAAGCTTTTATATTTAATATTCTATTGTTATAAAACTCACTTATATCTTTATCTGTTAGTTTTTCTATTTTTTTATCATAATTTGAACCTACTAATGTAACTAAATTTGAATTATATAAATATTTACTCTTGTCTTTCCTCTGTACAACATCCTTAACAACTTTTTCATCTAGTAGTATTTTATGCTCATCTTTTTTTGATTCATTTAAGTTATCTTTGCTTGATATAATAACATTTCCACTGTAATCGTATATATTATAATTTTTTAAAGATAATATACTACTAAATATAGAATATATAAAGATTATAACAGAGATTATAAGAAGATTTCTTAAACTTAATACTCTTTTACTTTCAATTCTTATAATATCTTTCATTTTGTTTTACCACCTAGTTTTATATTTTTTATTTAATTTTCATTAGTTTAATTTATATTTTTTATATTCTCGTTTTGTCAAAATCCTTATAAATATAATATATATTAATACTAATATTGGAAATACTATTATGTAGGGAAGCATTTTATCTCCTATAAAATAGAAAATGTTAAATGCAGTTGGATATCCTGCATTTAAACTTGTGCCAAAATATATAGGGTTAAGTTGTAGTTGTATAGAGTTTTCTGTATAAGTTAATCTTTCAAGTAACCCTATACTTCCTATAGCTAAAAGTGTAGATAGTTTTGAATATTTTACTTTTATAGATATAAGCATAACTAAATTTGCTACAAATAATGTTGTTAACAATCCTTGCCCTATCATGATTAAAACACCATTACCTAAACTTATATTGTATATACAAGAACTAAAAATGTTTTGTATTGATTGATTCCATCCTTGTAGTGATCCCATAGCTGAATGTTCTATAAGTAGAGTTGCTATAAATATAGAGTAAATTGTTAATGCAAATATGTTTCCTGCTATAATCCTTGCATTCATATTTTTCTTTCTTCCATACTTTGAAGAAAGTGTAAGTTCATCTATCCCATTATTACTATCTTTTGAAAAAAATGAACTTAGTGAAAATCCTATCACTAAAGGTACAAATAAAAGTTGATTAGAAAATTGCCACATTAAATTATTTATACCTTCATAATAATCTACTTTAAATGGTGTTTTTATCTTATCTACTTTTTCATTGATTTTTTCTATATTTTTATCACTATATTTAAACCATAGTTTCTGATTATCATCTAATATATGTTTTTTTACAGTTTTTTTGTATTGGTTATAAAACTCTTTTTCTGACTTTAAAAAGTCAAAGTCTAATCCCATGTAAATATTATAATTTTCCCTTCCATAATTAGCATAATTTATAATATGATTTGATACGTCAAACCTTGTAAGCCAAAGTCCTAGTTTTTTTTCAAAATTAGATTTTTCTTTACTAGAATTAAATTTTTCCACTAAATCATCAAGGTATTGTTGATTCATTATTCCTTGAGTACTTTTGCTTTCATTTTTTATTAGTCTAAAAGCTTTAATTCCTTTTACTTCTTCTCCTTCACTATTAACAGCACTATCAATTGAGTAGTATCCAATAGTAGTTAATATAGTACTAACTAAAACTAAAGACACAACAGATATTATAGTAAGTTTTGTCCAAATCTTTCTAAATTCAAATTTCACTAAATTTTTCATAACTATCTCTCCTACTATTTTTTGTAGCTGTTTCCGTCATGTATTACCTTCCATTCACTATCCTTTGAATCTCTTACTAATATTAAGTAACTATATACTCCATCCTCTGCCGTTTCATATTCTTCTATATATATATTTTCATTATCATACCCATTTGCTACCCCTTTGTCTTCATCATCATATATTGCATTCATTCTTGGATCAAGACATGTACTTGTATCATATTCACCAATCCCTCTTTTAGGTAATTTCAATTCATTTTCAAGATAATCACGTACAGTGTTTACAATTTTCTTTATTTCATCCATATCCTGAATTCTTGGTATATTTTTACTTTGGCCTGTTAATCCCATACCATTATTTGAAGTCATCATTAAAGCACCATTTTTAACAGTTACACTTTCTTTTCTTTCTTTTCTTATTTTTGCAAGAGCTTTATCTATCTCTGTATCTTTTTGATCTTCTGGAAGTCTCTCTATTACATCTCCACTTACCTTATTTACATCTTCATTTCTTGAGCTACATCCAACAGTAAAACTTATACTCATAACTATTAAACCAATTATCACTAAACTTTTTCTTATTTTCATTTTAGTTACCTTTCTTTAATTATTTTTGTTATTTTTTTAACATATCCATTTATATTTATTCCTAAATATTTTTCTTTCTTGGAGTTTCATAGTGTTTTAATATTTATTTAAAGACAGTTAGCTACATAATAATCTTCTAATGTAGGTTCTAATAATTTATTTTCAAGATTTTCATATTCCTCACCTACGTATCTTGTTAATATGTTTTTTCCTTCTTGTTTCCTATGTATTATTTTTCTTTCTTTACTTAGCTTATTAAACCTATCTTTATCAACTAACGCTTCCCATACCTTACCTTTTACTTTTTCTACTAAGTTGTCAATATTATTTGATTCTACAACCTCACCTTGCCTAATTATTATTAAATCATTTGCTATAGCTTCTATATCTGATAGTATATGAGTTGAAAGTATAACTATCTTATCTTCTGACATTTCACTTATAATGTTTGAAAATCTTATTCTTTCTTTTGGATCAAGCCCTGCTGTTGGTTCATCTAATATTAATATTTTAGGATCATTTAATATAGCTTGTGCTATACCTATTCTTCTTTTCATTCCTCCAGAAAAGCTTTTCACCTTTTTATTAGCTACATTAGTTAAATTTACAAACTCTAGAACTTCTGGTATTTTAACACTCAATTCTTCCCTTGATAAACCTTTTAAAGTACCCATATATTCTAAAAAGTCTTTTGCTGTAAAACTTGAAAACACATTATAATCTTGTGGCATATATCCAATTATATCTCTGTACTTCTCATCAAGTTTTACTATGTCCTCTCCATTAAAAGTTATATTTCCTTTTGTCTGAAAATCAATAGTTGTAAGTATTCTCATTAAAGTACTTTTACCAGCTCCATTTTCCCCAAGCAACCCATATGTACCAGCCTTCATTGTTATATTTATATTTTTCAATGCTTCTTTATTTTTATATGATTTACACAAATTTTCAATTTTTAATTCCATTATCTATCTCCTTATATTAATATAGAAATATAATTTTTTTGTTTTATTTTTCAGTGACTTAAATAAAGTACCAGTTTATTTAAGTCACTAATTTTTAATTGATTTTTTACTTTGCATCCTTAGATTTTGAAAATGAATATACATCTTTTCCTATAGTTACTTTGTATTCACCATGCTTATCAACCATTTTTCTTACATGTTCTGAATCCAAATCATTAGTAAACGTTATCTCCATGCTTTTATCTGCATATACATTATTATCAATAGTTATTACGGATACAAAAGATATTACAAATAAAATTATAATAAATATATTTCCTTTTTTAAATTTATTATGACTTAATATCCCTTCTATCCTATTCTTAATTATATTAGACTTATCCGAACCCAAATAAGATATACACATAGATGATTCCAGCTTATTTTTATATTTCATAGTATCTAATAAAAGCATTGAATACTCTTTTACCTCATTAAATGATAATCTTTTTATAACCAGTTCATCACAAGATAGTTCACATTGATCATCAAAGTACTTTGTAAATATATACACAAGTGGATTAAACCAATGAATAATATTAAGTAAAATCAAAATCATTTTCAATATGTTATCTT
>NZ_JBOFKN010000149.1:0-1290 GCF_051657365.1 Paraclostridium sp. | reverse complement strand
ATTTATGGCGCGAGCATTACAACACTGTTCGCCCACATAGTTCATTGAATTACATGTCGCCTGTTGAGTATGCAAAACAGGCAGCATAAGCTGGAAAATCTCATCACTGAATTGGTATTAATTCCGGGGAAAGGTCAGGCAAAACCCTGCTTTTAGCAACCTTGGGGTTTCAGATAACAAGAAATTCAAGCAGGGACATTTTGAAATGAGCATTCGCTGCGCGAATTTTACGCTCATTTCAAACCACTTCGCACGCAGGCGTGCTCCGCTATGCCCCTTAATTAAATGTTATCGTACTTGTCATCTTCGCTAATTTAATTCGTAATCTGTAGTCTATGTTGTCTTGACTTAATATATATATTTTAAAATATACTTATATTACAAAGTGTTTTTTTGGGGGTGTTGCATGAGAATATGTATGTTTATTTTTACTCTAATGTTTCCGCTTGCATGCGCCGCATATGAAAGAGATGTCACATTCGGTGCGTGGTCCGTTTATTGTGAAAGTGGGAGTGTATATACTAATCAGAGATATAATAAAAATAATTTCGTCAATATTGCTATTTTTAGTGATGATTCAGCAGCAATTACAATTACAAGAAATTACAGGGTGAGAAATAAAGATTTCTCTTCGGTATCTATAAATGGACGTTTTATTAAGTTAAATAACGTTAGGGTCATTAACTTCGATAGAGGAAATTCTAACGATAGAGTGTTTAATATTAATGGTGTTGTGTTTAAAGAGTCTGCCATTACACCTGAATATCTGGCTTTGTTTCCAAATGCCGAGAATGAATTTATTCATAGAGCGAGTTTTGCCACAGAGTTAGGAGTTAAAAATATGAGGTGGCAATTATCAAATGATAGTTATAAATATGTTCATTTTGATGAAATAAAGGTCAGTTCTGATGGCTTTAAGAAAGCATGGAATTATATGTTGAGTTGTAAACCACTATAGTATAAGTATGGTTTAGTAAATTCATGATGATTTATCTGTAAGTGATTTACGATAACAAAAAGTTCAAGCAGGGACATTTTGAAATGGGCATTCGCTGCGCGAATTTTATGCCCATTTCAAACCACTGCGCACGCAAGCGTGCTACGCTATGCCCCTTAACTAAATGTTATCAGGAGTGGTTTTGAACTAAGAATGTAGGTGAGTGCCAGAATGGTAATGTGCATTTATTAACTGAAATCGTTCAGCATTAATAAATCGTGTTTCAGATGAAGATAAAATTTTTTAATTATATTTTCTGCATGTCTTTTCTTTCTTCTTGGCACTCATATGAT
>NZ_JBOFKN010000148.1:0-10285 GCF_051657365.1 Paraclostridium sp. | reverse complement strand
TTTATTTTCTTTATAAAAAAGAGGCTATCTTAAAATAGGTCATTCATCATAAATACTGAATGACCTATTTTAAGATAGCCTCTTTATATAAATTTATTTATTTATGTTTAACTTAAGAATGCCGCTCCTACGATTCCTGCATTTGCACTTAATGTAGCTATAACTATGTCAGCGAATTCTTCATCTTTAAATACTACATACTTTCTTACCAAATCATCTAATCCATCTAATATTATATCTCCCGCTCTAGATACTCCGCCTCCTATAGATATAACTTCTGGATCAATAGTATTTATGATTGCAGCCATAGATTTAGCTAAGTATTTTTTAAATCTATTTATAGTTTCAATTGCTACTTCATCATTTTCTCTATAGGCATCAAATACATTTTTAGCATTTATACTATCAATATCATCATTAGCTAATTCTAATATTTTACTGTCTCTTCCTTCTGATATTAATTTTTTAGCATATTTTATTATAGCCGTAGCTGAACAAAAAGTTTCTAAACATCCATTATTACCACAACTACAATCATAGTAATTTGAATCTATAATTACATGACCTAATTCAGACCCCATATTATGAGCTCCACTAAAAGCCTTTCCGTTTATTATTATTCCTCCACCTACACCAGTTCCTAGTGTATACATAACTCCAACATTACAACCTTTCATGCTTCCAGCTTTGGCTTCTGCTAATGCTGCAACTGTCGCATCATTATCTGCATATACTTTAACTTCTGGAAACTTTGATTGTAATGTACTTATAAAATCTTCTGATTTCCAATTCAAATTAACACAAGTAACTTTGCCTTTTTTATTTATAAATCCAGGAACTCCACAACCAATAGATTTTATTTCACTCATTTGTATATCGTTTGCCTCTATTAAACCTCTTACCATCATATTTATATCTTCCATAACTTTATTAAATCCACTTGCTACATCGGTAACACATTCATTTGTATAAAGTATTTTTCCGTCTTCGTCTACTACACCAGCTTGTACACCTGTACCTCCAATATCTATACCTATATAGTACATAACAAATCCCCCTATAATAATTAAGTTTTGTTTATAATTTTATTATACATTTAAACTTAATTATTTTAAATAAATTTTAAAAAAATAGTAGAAGATTACTCTCCTACTATTCCTATATATGGTAAGTTTCTATATTTTTCTGCATAATCTATTCCATATCCTACTATAAATTTATCTTCTATAACAAATCCTACATAATCAACATGTATATCTGCTTTTCTTCTTTGTGGTTTATCTAGTAGTGTACATAATTTTAAAGACTTTGGATTTCTAGTATTTAAGGCTGCTACTAAATTGCTTAAAGTTAAGCCACTATCTATGATATCTTCAACTATTAAAACATTTTTACCTTCTATATCTACATCTAAATCTTTTAAGATTTTAACTGTTCCAGATGATTCTGTTGAATTCCCATAACTTGAAACACTCATAAAATCAATATTAACATCTAGATTTATATTTCTTATTAAGTCTGCAACGAAAACACTTGCTCCTTTAAGTATTCCTACTACCAAAAGTTCTTGCCCTTCAAAATCTTTTTCTATTTTACTTGCTAATTCTTTAACTTTTTTTAATATTTCTTCTTCACTTATCATTACACCTGTAACTTTGTACATAATAGTACCTCCAATTTACCGTATATTAATATATATCATTATATCATATCTTTTAGGTTTTTTAGAATATTTTTTTATTTTTTCGTTTTATAATTCGTGTTTAGTTCTTATTCTTTATATAACCTTTTTATATTTTTATTTTTTACATATTAGTTATATATTATATACAAATTATTATATATAATTATTATTATAATTATATATTTTTTAGGAGGTAATTTCCAATGAGTACAAATCATGGTGCTAACTTATATGATTTATCAAATAAGTTAGGTTTAAATAAAAAGGAACTAATGGACTTTAGTTCAAATATAAATCCCTTGGGTTCTTCTATACTAGCTAAGCAAGCAGTTATAGACAATATAGATATGGTGTCTATATATCCTGATCCATCTTATCAAAAACTTAAACATGCTATATCAGATTATTGTAATTGTTCTATGAGCAACATCCTTTTAGGTAGTGGGGCAACTGAGCTAATATCTTCATTTACAGGTATTGTTAATCCAAAAAAAGCAGTTTTATTGTCTCCTTCTTATTCTGAATATGAGAAAGAATTAAATAAAGTAAATTGTGATGTGCATAAATACTTTTCAACAAAAGAAAATTTATTCAAAGTTGATATAGATGATTTCATAAAATTTATAAATAGCGATAATCATGATATGGTAATCATTTGCAATCCAAATAACCCTACTGGTTTTGCTTTTAGTAAAGCTCAAATTAAATATATTCTTGAAAACACAAATACATTTATTATGATAGATGAAACTTATATAGAATTTTCAGATACAAGTATTTACTCATCAACTAATTTAGTTGACGAATTTAATAAATTATTTGTTATAAGAGGAACATCTAAATTCTTTGGTACTCCAGGAATAAGACTAGGTTATGGCCTTACATCTAATGAAAAAATAAAAGAAGCTATAAATACTAAAATTGATTTATGGAATATAAATACTTTGGCATCTATAATGGGTGAAGTTATGTTTAATGATAAAGATTTCATAAATACCGCTTCTAATACTTTAAACTCAGAAAGAAATTACCTTCTGAATGAACTTTCTTCTATTAAAGATTTTACAGTTTATCATAGTGACGGAAATTTCATTTTAAGTGAAATAACTTCTAAGAAATTTACAGCTTCAGCTTTAAGAGATATGCTTATTGAAAAACATATAATAATAAGAGACTGTAAGTCATTTGAAGGTTTGGATGAGTATTTCTTTAGAGTTTGTACTTTAGATCATAATCAAAATAAACTTTTAATAGAATCTCTTAAATCTATATTCTAGTACAATAAAAAACGAACCTAATTAACATTCAGTTTCTTAGGTTCGTTTTTCTTATTTTACTCTACTTAATGTAACTACAGCTTCTGCTCTTGTTATATTATTTTGGGGTCTAAATGTATTATCTTCGTACCCTTGCATATACCCAGCTTCTAGAACACCTTCTACTGAGCTTTCTGCCCATAAAGATACTTTATTTCTATCTGCATATTTATTTAACTTATCATAATTATTATCATCTAATTTTTTATAATTAGATATCATTTTTGCAGCTTGCTCTCTAGTAATAGGTTCATCTGGTCCAAATAATGTGTCTGAAATACCATTTGCAACCCCATTTGTAACAGCTATATCTATTTGATTTTTCGCCCAATGGTTTGTGGTATCATTAAATATCTTTCCACTACCTTTAGTCAATCCAAAATAACCATTTAAAATTTTAACAAATTCAGCTCTAGTTATTGAATTGTCAGGTCTAAATGTTTTATCACTATATCCATTTATATTCCCATTTTTAGAAAACATTTCTATTGTATCCTGCGCCCAGTGATTATTTATATCAATAAAATCAGCTTTGTCATCAGTTATTATACTATCAGAGTTATTTATTAATATCTTCTTAGTATTTCCACTGTATAAATCCTTATAATATAAATAGTTTCCACTTATATATAATGGATTTCCTGGCGAATTTGTTATTTTTTCTTTCCCACTTCCATCTTTTTTTATTTTATATATGTCATTACTATCATTTATATTAGTATAATATCTATATTCATTTCCATTTACTACATAATCCATTTCTCTCATGTACTTGTACTTATCACTTGTACATTTAGTGTACTTACTTTTATCCCAGTTATGATCTTTGCTCATTTCATTATCACTTATTGCAAGGTATGAGTATCTAACTACTCCCTTTCTATTGGGAACTGGATCATCCCAGGTTGCATCCAATTGGTAGTTTTCTCCATCTATATTGATAATATTCCATATATGATTCATTGTTGGACTGGCTAAATAAGAACTATCTATCCCTATTTTATTTAAAAGTAACTTCATACTCATTGTATATCCCTGACAAACCCCTCTACCTTTTACAAGTATTCCATATACATCAAAAGCATAATCATTAGCTATTACATATTCTGTATTTAAAACTAAGTAATCATGTATAGCTATAACCTTTTCTATTTCAGACATAGAATTCCATGAGTAACCATTTAAAATATTATCTACTTTTTTATTTAATTCATCAACCATATTTTTTATTTCTTCTTTAGGTTTTATGTATTTAAACTCTAATTTTCCATTGCTCCAATATACAGAACCTTCGTGTGTAAAATAAAATATTTCAGGATGTTCATCCAATACTTTTTTTCTAATGTTGAAAACTTCATAACTACTCGGTACTCCATATTTTGAAAGATCTACGGAGTCATCTAAGTTTATAATTGCATTATATATTGCTTTGTATATCTCAACGCTCATATCGTCTTTTGAATTATATTCATCCATATATTTGTATTTTTTAGATTCTTCTACATATGGATCCGTTTGTTTGTAGTACATATTATCTGCATAAGAATTTTTAGTCAAACCTATACATATAGCCATTGATGCTACCAGTACTATATTAATTAACTTATTTTTGTTATTCATATCTTCCCCCATTTACAATATTTAATTTTTAATCTAGCCTATATCTTAATTTTATAAACTTTAATCTTACTCAATTAAAAATGAAGAGTAGACACTACTCTTCATCCTTTATATTGAAAGTTACATCTTCTATTATATTCGGATTATAACTTTCTTTCTTTAGTTTTTTGTACTTTTCTATTTCTTCGCTAATTATTCCTAAACTCCATAAAAATACAAATAAATCATCTATAAATCCAAATAGTCCCGTTACTATTTCTGGTAAAAAGTCTATTCCTGATATCAAGTATACAAATGATATTATTATAGCAAATAGAACTTTAGATTTACTAATTATATTAACATCTTTGTCTGTAAAAAAATCCGGCAATTTAAATAAATTCACAATAAATAATAAACCAAATTTAGCATTTTTAAATCTAACTAAAGTTTTTTTTAGAATATCTAAAAACATATCTATAATTCTCATTAAAACTTTCATATATATCACCCCTAAAGTTATAACTTTAAATTATTATAACCTATATATGCGTTTTCATAAATATACTAAATTTATATTTTTTATAGTAGATGTATTCCAAACTTCTCGCATTCTTTAGTCATATCATTTGACCATATACCTACTTGAACTTCTCCTATATGTGCTTTATTTAGAAAATACATACAAATTCTAGATTGACCTATTCCTCCACCTATAGTGTACGGTAATTCTTTGTTTAATAATGCTTTATGATAATCTAAATCTTTTCTATCTTCATGTCCAGATAATTTTAATTGTTTTTCTAAGCTATTTTCATCTACTCTAATACCCATAGATGATAGTTCTATAGTATTATCTAATACAGGGTTGTAGAACAGTATATCTCCATTTAATTCCCAATCATCATAATCAGGACTTCTTCCATCATGTTTTTCTCCAGAAGATAAGTACTTTCCTATTTGCATTAAAAATACTGCGCCTTTTTCTCTTACTATTTTATCTTCTCTTTCTTTAGCTGTTAATTTCGGATACATATCCAATAGTTCTTGTGATGTAATAAAAGTTATTTTTTCTGGCAAAATCTTTTTTATCTCTGGATATATTAAATGTACATGTTCTTCAGTTTCTTTAAATACTTTATATATTTTTTTCACTATATTTTTTAGTGTATTTATATCTCTATCTTTTTTATTTATAATAAGTTCCCAATCCCATTGATCTACGTATATAGAATGAATATTATCTAACTCTTCATCTTTTCTTATAGCATTCATATCTGTATATAATCCTTGACCTACTGGAAATCCATATTTTTTAAGCGCCATTCTCTTCCACTTAGCTAATGAATGTACTATTTCAGCATTCTTTTTTATATCTGGAATTTCAAAACTAACAGGCTTTTCTATTCCATTTAAGTTATCATTAGTACCTGTTTCAGGTAAAACAAATAACGGTGATGACACTCTTGTAAGCTTTAATTCTTCTCCTAGTCTATCCTCAAAAAAATCTTTTAAATCCTTTATAGCTTGCTGGGTTTCTACAACTCCTAAACTCGATTTATATCCTCTTGGTATTATTAAGCTCATGTTTATACTCTCCTATTTTAATTTTATGATTATAACTTTACTGATTTATTTGTAGAGAGTATGACGTCATACATTTTTAAATCCATATAGCGTGGCCTCCACTATATTTTTTGCAATAAAAAAACTCTCATCTCTATATATAAAATATAGGGACGAAAGTTTATAATTTCCGCGGTACCACCCTGATTAACCTGAATAAATTATCAAGTTCTCTTAGCTAACGCAGCAAGACTAATCTTAGTGCGTTCCAACTTGATAACGGTTTGGTTCCGTCTAAGCCTACTTTTAAAAATTTCGGTTAGCAACTCCAGGATGTTCTTCAATATAGGCTTCGTGTTGGACTTTCACCATCACCAACTCGCTACAACTACTTCCTATACATACTCTTCCTTTCAAAGTCTTTTTAAGAATTTTGAAATTGTTTAAAGTAATTTTAATTTAATATATATCTTCTGTCAACAAAAGGTTTTAAAAGTGCTAATCTTATTAGTTTAATTTATGTATGCATTAATAAGATTAAACATACTTTATACATATCATTTTTGTATTTGACTTTATTTTTCAAGTTATTTTTTTAAATTGATTATATTTTTTAAAAACTTTTATTTTTCTGATTTTTTATTTTTTCAAAGCAAAAAGTCGCTAAATTTTTAGCGACCTTTATTTACTACATATTAAAAGTTTTATCTACATGAGCTTTTATTTCCTCTGCAGTTCCCATACTTAATACTTCAGTAGCAAATCCTTTCATATCTTCATAGTTAACAGAAGTTATGAATTTTCTAGCTGGAAGTATAGATATAGGAGACATTGAGAACTCATCAAGCCCCATACCAAGAAGTATTGGTATCATTCTTTGATCTCCTGCAGATTCTCCACACATTCCTACCCATTTACCTTCTTTATGTGCATTATCTATTACCATCTTTATAAGTCTAAGAACAGCTGGGTTGAATTGGTTATATAAGTAACTTATTTTTTGATTCATTCTATCAACTGCACAAGTATATTGTATTAAATCATTAGTTCCTATAGAGAAGAAGTCTACATGTTTAGCTAATATATCTGATATAACAGCTGCTGACGGTATTTCTATCATCATACCTACTTCTACTTCCTTAGAGTAATCAATTCCTTCTGCGTCCATTTCATTTAAAACTTCTTTTATTATTTCTTTAGCTTTTAATAATTCTTCTAATGACGATATCATAGGGAACATTATTCTTAATTTTCCATGTATACTAGCTCTATATAAAGCTCTTAATTGTGTTTTAAATATATCAGTTCTATCTAAGCATAATCTTATTGCTCTATATCCTAGGAATGGATTCATTTCCTCATCCATCTTGAAGTATTTTAATTCTTTATCTCCACCTATATCTAAAGTTCTTATTACTATAGGTTTTCCATTCATTCCTTCAAGAACAGCTTTATATGCTTCATATTGCTCTTCTTCTGTTGGGAAGTTATCTTCTTTGTCCATATATAAGAACTCAGTTCTATAAAGCCCTACACCTTCTGCATCATTTTTTAGTAATCCTTCTAAATCATTAGGACTTCCTATATTTCCAGCAAGCTCTACATGTCTTCCATCAAGTGTGTAAGAAGCTTTTCCTATTAGTTGTTTTAATGCTTCTTTTTCTTCATCATACTTCGCCTTTAAGTCTCTATAGTGTTTTATAGTTTCATCATCTGGATTTACTATAACTTCTCCAGTTTCTCCATTGAATACTATAAAATCTCCATCTTTAATTTGTTCTGTCGCATTATTTAAACCAACTACAGCTGCTATTTCTAAAGTTCTAGCCATTATAGCCGTGTGTGATGTTCTACCACCTATATTAGTTAAGAACCCTAAAACCATTTTTTTATTCATTGTAGCCGTATCTGATGGTGTTAAATCATGTGATATTAATATAACTTCTTCACCTAAAGCTGATAAATCTACAACCTTTATCCCTAATATATGTCTTAATACTCTATTTGTAACATCTTTGATATCTGCTGCTCTTTCTCTCATATATTCATTGTCCATAGACTCAAATATACCTACAAACATATCTTTAACTTCATTTAATGCAAAATCAGCATTTACTTTTTCATTTCTTATTTTAGATATAGTTTGATCTATTAATTCCGGATCTGCTAATACTAGTAAATGTGCTTCAAATATTTCAGCTTCATGCTCACCTAATTCTATCTTTGCTCTTTCTTTTACTTGTTCTAGCTCTACTTTTGATTTTTCTACTGCTGTTTGTAATTTTTCTACTTCAGCATCAATGTTTTCTATGATTTTCTTCTCTATATTAAGTTCACTATGTTCTATAACTAATGCATTCCCTAGAGCAATTCCAGGCGACGCTCCTGTTCCTTTGTACATATGGGTTCCTCCTATTGTCTCGTGTATACAATATATATATATTCAATAAACCTCGGTTTACACCGAGGTTTGTTAGTTCTTATTATTCACCAAATCCGCTTTCTATTAACTCAGCTAATGCGTTTACTGCTGCTTCTTGATCATCTCCGTTAGCAACTATAACAACTTCATCACCTTGAGCTAAACCTAAGCTCATTATTCCCATTATTGACTTAGCATTAACAACTTTATCTTTTGCTTTTATTTCTACTGTAGCTTTAAATTCAGATGCTTTCTTAACAAACATTCCTGCTGGTCTAGCATGTAATCCACTTGCATTTTTGATAGTTACTATTTTTTCCATTGTAATACCTCCATAAATTTCATTTGTTATTTGATGATATATAAGTACACTTAGTTATTTTGTGTTTTTATATCATTTATTATTATATTTGTTAAAAGTTTAGTAAACCTATTCCTATGAATCGAAGTTATGTGTCTAGCTTCAAAGTTAGACTCCAAATTCAAATTAGAATTTATGTTAGTGTTTACTACTTCTACTACCTTATTAAAATCATACAAATTAATTCTGTTTATGTTGTTTTCTTCAAGCTTTTTCTCATACATACAGTAAAATAAGTCTTTGTATGAAAATTCCTTTGGTAAATTTAAACTCTCTCCTAACTTTGGTATTATAACTTCTAAAAGAGTTCTCTTATTACCATCTCTTTTTACATTTAGTAATTTACATAAACCTTCTGTGGTTTCTTTGTTTAAGTTACTAAGTTTATTAAAACAATAATCCTCATCATACTTATAATCTAAGTTAAAATAATATCTAACGCCTTCATACCTGTTAAAGGTTTTCATAGCATCCATATATCCTAGTTTTATATTTTTACTTACATTGTCAGGATCTAAATTCAAACATCCTCCTAAATACTCTGATGGCACTATTACTTTCATATTTACATCTTGATGATGATTTAAATTTATTTTACCAAACAAATCATCAATTAGTCTAATTACAACTATATCTTCATATCCTTTTTCTCTTAATAAACTAACTGGTATATTATTATGAAATACACCATCTAAAAATAATTTGTCATCTAGTTTATCTAATTTAAATATTGGTAAACTAGCACTAGCTATAAGATAATCTAAAAGTTTACCTTTTGGAATATCATTTAAAAACATAGGATTTGGTATTATTTTACCATCCCACATTACTGTAACTAATCCAAAGTCTTTATTAGAATTTCTTATCAAATCTTCACTTATAGTTTTTTCTAGTAAGTTTCTAAATGGACTTATGTCTATTCCTTGATTTTTTCTAGCTTTATTTATCAAAGAGATTACCATATTTATATTTTTAGGTGTAAAATCAACATTTTTTATATGATTATATGTTTCCTCATCTACATTCATAAAGTGAGTATAATCATAATTAGTCCATATCTCCTCTAAAACATCTAATTTATCTTGGACTATATAAGCTCCATTTAAAGCTCCTATAGATGTTCCTGCTACACCTTTAAACTCTATACCTAATTCTCTTAAAGCTTTATATGCTCCTATCTGGTATGAACCTTTTGTTCCTCCACCTTCAAGTACTAATCCTCTCATAAATATCACCTTATTAAGTTATAAAGATATATGTTCCTAAAAACAAATATATTACAAGTTTCATGCTATTTCAAGTAAAAATTATATTTTTTTATAATATTTATTAAATTT
>NZ_JBOFKN010000147.1:0-5105 GCF_051657365.1 Paraclostridium sp. | reverse complement strand
TATTAATCTATGAAAAGATTATGCGGTTGTTATAGCAAAGAGGATACACCTGTTCCCATTCCGAACACAGAAGTTAAGCTCTTTAGCGCCGATGGTACTTGGTGGGAAGCTGCCTGGGAGAGTAGGACGTAGCCGCGTAATCTTTTTTATTTGTTATACGTGAAACGTAAAAAACCTTACTAAATTTTAGTAAGGTTTTTTATCTATAAACTCTCAACGAATTCAACTAGCCTATTTAAGCCTGTAGTAAAGTTTTCTTCGCTACATGCATAAGATACCCTTATATAATTATCCATTCCAAATGCTATTCCTGGAACAGCAGCAACTTGATATTTCTCTAAAAGCTGATTACAGAAATCTATCGAGAAACTATCTTTAGAATTTAAATTATTTTTTATTTTTGATAAATCTATGAATACATAAAAGGCTCCATCTGGATTTATATAATCTAATTTATCTGATTTATTTAGAATATCTATAACTAAATTTCTACGATTTTTGTATATACTAACAATCTCATCTATATAATCATTACATTCTGTTAAAGCACCGTAAGCAATATACTGGCTAGTTAAAGAAGGATGAGATACTAAGTGCCCTTGTATTGTAGATATACCTTTAGCTATCTTTTTATTGCTTGCAGAATAACCTAATCTTAATCCTGTCATAGCGAATGATTTAGAAAAACCGTTTATAGTTATTGTAATATCTTTAATTTCATCACTTAAAGAAGCTACAGAAGTGAATTTATCTGTATAACAGATTGTTTCATAAATCTCATCAGCTAGTATATATATATTATTGTCTAAACATACTTGCGCTATTTCTAACAACTCATCTTTTGTATATACAGATCCTGTAGGGTTTGAAGGATTATTTAAAAATAACATCTTAGTATTAGGAGTAATAGATTTTTCTAAAATATTTTTTGTAAGTTTAAAACTATTTTCTTTATGTGTATCTACAAAAACAGGATTAGCATTTGCTAGTTTGATCATTTCAGGATAACTAACCCAATATGGCTTAGGAACTAAAACATCTTCTCCTGGATTTACAAGAGCTAATAATGTATTTGTTATAGCGTGTTTAGCACCACTAGATACAACTATTTCATCTATATCATATATACAGTCGTTTTCTGATTTAAGTTTTTTGCATAATTGTTCTCTAAGAATTTTTAAACCAGGAACTAAATCATAATTAGTAAGATTTTCATTAAGAGAATCTATACCGCATTGTATTGCTTTGGTTGGTACAGAAGCATCAGGTTCGCCTATACTTAAATCTATTATATTTTTACCTTCTGACTTAAGGTTACGAACTTTTGTACTTATACTTATTGTATAAGATGGTGTAATATTACTTAGTCTATTAGATAGCATTTTACAATATCTCCTTTTTAAATAGATAATTATATTATATATTAATTTATAATAATATAGGAAGTTATATTAAAACTGATGTATAAATTCAAGAAAAATTTAACAAAAAATTGTAAAAAAATTTAAAAAATTTGAATCTATTACAAATACTAATGTTCAAAAAATGTAGATAGTAATTTCAATGCTTAGAGGTAATTTGACGATTAGGATTAAATTTGATAACCTTATAGAGTAGAAACTTAAAGACTTCCCTTTGACTTTGTTAAAGGGGATTTTTTTCATCTTGGAATACTATATATAGTGGCTAAGGTGTTTTATTAATACAATATGTTGTTATGAAGGGGGATTTTTATTGTGATAGAAACAGTAAAAAAAAGGGATGGTAGAATAATACCTTTTAATTCAGATAGGATAACTAGAGCTATATTTTTAGCTGCAAATAAAGTAGCAGAAAGAGAAAATAGAAATGCTGATTATCATTTAGCTGAACTATTAACTCAAGATGTAATTAAATTATTAAATTTAAAATATGCAAATAATACTCCTGGAGTTGAAGATATACAAAATGTAGTTGTAAAAGTTCTAATAGAAAAAGGTCATGCTAAGACAAGTGAAGAATATATAGTATACAGGACGGAAAGAAATAGAATAAGAAATTCTAAAAGTAGGCTTATGAAATCTATAGAACAAATAACTTTTTCTGATGCAGATGATGCAGATATAAAAAGAGAAAATGCTAATATAGATGGAAATACAGCTATGGGAACTATGCTTCAATATGGAAGTACTGTTTCTAAGGAGTTTTGCAAAACTCATATATTAAAGCCTGAACATGCTTTTGCTCATGATAATGGAGATATACATATACATGATATGGATTTTTTAAATATGGGGACATTGACGTGTTGTCAGATAGATTTAATAAAATTATTTAAGGATGGGTTTTCAACTGGTCATGGATTTTTAAGAGAGCCTAATGATATTATAAGTTATGCAGCGCTAGCGGCTATAGCGATACAAAGTAATCAAAATGATCAACATGGAGGACAGAGTATACCATTTTTTGATTATGGACTAGCAGATGGGGTATATAAAACATTTAAAAAACTATATGCTAATAATATATCTAAAGCTTTGGAATTATATGAAGGTATAGATGCACTAGATCAAATAAAGGAAATGATATCTTATATAGAAAAAGAAACGAATACTAAAGTTAGTATAAAAATAGATGATTCATATAAAAAAATAGAAAAAGAAGAACTAATTCAAAAATTTAACATAGATTCTAAAGTGGCAGAAAAAATTCAAAAATTTGCATGGAAAGAAGCAAATAAAGAAACAGATAGAAATACGTATCAAGCTATGGAAGCCTTTATACACAACTTAAATACTATGCATTCAAGAGCTGGGGCACAAGTTCCGTTTTCTAGTGTGAATTTTGGAACTGATACTTCAGAAGAGGGTAGATTAGTAATTAAAAATTTATTACTATCTGTAGAAAAAGGACTAGGAAATGGAGAAACAGCTATATTCCCTATATTGATATTTAAAGTGAAAGAAGGAATAAACTTAAATGATGGAGATCCAAACTATGACTTATTCAAGTTAGCATGTAGAGTATCTGCTAAGAGATTGTTCCCGAATTTTAGTTTCTTAGATGCACCATTTAATGCTAAATATTATGTAGAAGGAAAACCTGAGACAGAAGCTACATATATGGGATGTAGAACGAGAGTTGTAGGAAATGTGTGTGGGGAAGAAGTAGTAAGTGGAAGAGGTAATCTATCATTTACTACAATAAACTTACCTAGATTAGGAATAAAGCATGGTCTATTGAATGGCAAAGATACAGATATTGAAGGTTTTTACTCAGAATTAGATGAAAAAATAGATTTAGTAATAGATCAATTAATAGAAAGATTTGAAGTACAGGCAAATAAAAAGGTTAAAAATTTCCCATTTTTAATGGGACAAAATATTTGGAAAGAATCAGAAAATCTAGAACCGAACGATACATTAAGAGAAGTTATAAAACAAGGAACATTAACAGTTGGATTTATAGGATTAGCTGAGTGTTTAATAGCACTTATAGGTAAACACCATGGAGAAAGCGAATCAGCTCAGCAACTTGGATTAAAAATAATATCTCATATGAGGGATAGGATGGAAGTTGCTAGTGACAAATATGGGTTAAACTTCTCATTAATAGCTACACCTGCTGAAGGTCTATCTGGAAGATTTACAGCAATAGATAAAAAACAATATGGTGAAATTTCAGGAATAACTGACAAAGAGTATTATACAAATTCATTTCATGTTCCAGTTTTTTATAAAATGAGTTCTTTTGAAAAATTAAAGATAGAAGCTCCTTATCATGAATTGACTAATGCAGGACATATAACTTATATAGAGCTAGATGGAAGTCCATCTAATAACTTAGAAGCTTTTGAAACTATAATAAGAGCTATGAAGGATTTAGGCATAGGGTATGGAAGTATAAACCATCCGCTAGATAGAGATCCAATATGTGGATATTCAGGTGTTATATCTGGAGACATTTGTCCAGCATGTGGAAGAAAAGAGTCAGATGGAGAAATAGGATTTGAAAGAATACGAAGAATAACTGGATATTTAGTAGGAACAGTAGATAGATTTAATAATGCTAAAAAAGCGGAAGTGAGAGATAGAGTTAAGCATAATTAATGATTTAAGTAGGGGGAGTTTATATGATGATAAGATTAGCTTCACCAATTACATTTGAGAGTATTGTCGATGGTCCGGGATTAAGAGCTGTGATATGGACACAGGGGTGTAATCATAACTGTAAAGGATGCCATAATCCACAAACTCATGATAAATGTGGAGGGTATATAGAGGATAATAGTAATATAATTAAACAGATACAAAATCTAAAATTACACAGAGGAGTTACTTTATCTGGGGGAGAACCATTTATGCAAAGTGAAGCTTTACTAGAAATAGCTAAAGCATGCAAAGAAAATAAAATGGATGTATGGGCTTATACTGGATATACATTTGAAGAACTTATAGATAAAAAAAACTCATCGTATTTTAATAATTTAAATTTACTTAAGAATATAGACGTCTTGGTAGATGGGAAATTTATAGAAGCTAAAAAAGATATAAGTCTTAAATTTAGAGGATCTTCAAATCAAAGAATAATTGATGTGAAAAAAACTTTAGATTTAAAGAATGTATATTTACATGAAGAATATATGAAAGAAGATTTAGGAATAGCTAGATAGAATAAAAAATGATCTTAGGAGGATTAAAACTTCTAAGGTCTTTTTTATGGAAAAATAATATAATTGTCAAAATAAATATATAAATTGTTAATATATGAATAAAATCGGTGGATAATGTGGATAAGTAGTCACCTTGTAAGTATAAAACTTACTTTTAAACTGTAGATAATGTGGATAAAAATGTGGGTAAAATGTTGATTACTTTTTTTAATAAAGTAAAATCAAAAAATAATTAAAAAAATAAAAAAAACTGTTGACGGTACTTTAATTAGATGATAAAGTATTACTTGTCCTTAAGAAACGGACGAAAATGAATTAAGAACTTTGAAAATTAAACAGTAGGTTAATTATAAAAATTCTTTTTAAAAGAATTAAACACAAACAACCAAGCCAGATATTCAGATAATGATTAGCTGAGCGATGGACAACTTTTTAAATTATATTTGAGAGTTTG
>NZ_JBOFKN010000146.1:0-1089 GCF_051657365.1 Paraclostridium sp. | reverse complement strand
ATAAGTTGCATCTTTTATTGCAAAATGAATATGATAAATACAATTTAACTTTGGAGAAGAAAAGAGAAAATCAAGAAAATGCGATTTTAGATTTATCAAAATTTTTATATGAAAAATATAAGAAGAAAGTGATAATACTAATAGATGAATACGATACACCATTAGTTACAGCACACTCACAAGGATATTACGATGAGGCAATATTTTTCTTTCGAAACTTTTTAAGTGCTGCACTAAAAGGTAATCCATATTTAGAGTTTTCGGTACTTACAGGGATATTAAGAGTAGCTAAAGAAAGCATCTTTTCAGGACTAAACAATCTTGCAGTATCAACAATTTTAGATAGAGATTTTAATCATTTTGGTTTAACTGAAGAGGAAGTAGAAGAGTTATTAAAATACTATGAATTAGAGTATGAATTAGAAGAGGTTAAAAAATGGTATAATGGATATAAGTTTGGAAATAAGTTAGTTTATAATCCATGGTCATTAATTAATTTTGCTAGTAAAAATGAGTTAAATCCTTATTGGGTAAATACAAGTGATAACTCTCTAATAAAAGAGTTATTAGATAAAAATGATTCTAAGGTAATAGATGATTTAAAAGCTGTATTTAGTGGAAATGAAATAGAGGAAGTAATAACAGAGAATATTATATTTTCAGATTTAGAGGATGTGGATACAATATGGTCTTTAATGCTATTTTCAGGATATTTAACTTATGATAGGTTTGAGATATCAGATATAACTGGGGCAAAAACATATTTTTTAAAAATTCCAAATTATGAAGTTAAATCATTTTTTAAAAATACATTTATAAAAGAATATAGCCATGGTAAAACAGCCATGTATTTTAAAATGCTTGAAGATTTATATAAAGGTGATATAGAAAGATTTAAATTTAAATTTAAGGAATTATACTATTCAGCTGTAAGTTATCATGATACAGGAGATAGTGAAAAGTACTATCATCACTTTATGCTAGGTTTACTTTTAACATTAGGAGATAAATATATAATAACTTCTAATAGAGAAAGTGGATATGGAAGATATGATATAGCTTTAGAACCTAAAGATAAAAGAAATTATG
>NZ_JBOFKN010000145.1:0-1493 GCF_051657365.1 Paraclostridium sp. | reverse complement strand
ACTTGAGAGTTCAATGCTATGATTAAAAAAGGATTTGCGACATTAACAGTCACGCTTGTTTTGAGCGCGATCGCTTTGATTGCTGTATTTTATTTAAGCAAAGGCATGTTATTTAATGCAAAGAAAGCGAACGATGAAGCTGTTTACTATGAAGCCTATAATGCAGCACATTCAGGAATGACTCAGGCTCTTAAAACCGTAACGAAAAATAACAAAAGGTTGCCGTGCTTATTTGAAAGTAAAGAGATGAAGAATAAAGGAACGGTAAATAACAACTGTTATTGTCGGCCTGATGATAACTCCGTAAATGAAAATAGCGAAGTGGTTTGCGAAGGTCAGTTTTCATTTAATGGTGAACAAAAAGAAAATTCGAAGCTAATTTCCACATATAGAACTACAATTCGTCATGATAAAAGTGGACTTTTTGAAATAGTATCGACCGGTCAGGCGAATGGTTTTGAAGCTATATTACGTACTGTATACCAATCTATTGGTGGGATGAAAACGATACCTAAATCCGCAATTGTGGCAACAGGAAACGTTGATGTTATTGGTCATGTCGAATTCAACGTTAAGGCGGGAAGTGCTATTGGAGGAAGCATTGAGACAGGGGTGGCTGATTCCGCAGTAGAGGTTCGTTATGATAAGAATTTAGGTGCGTTAGCACCGTCATATGATTTTCAGACTATCACGCCAGGTCAGAAAATAAATGGAATATCAGACAACCCTAAAGCCAAGGATGAAACGAAGGGAGTTAGCTCAAACTCAAAAATTACAGCGGACAATAAAGCGAGTGCGGTTTATCTAGGCGATGAATTCATGAAGTCAAAAGGAAAGTTTTTGAACATGGCTGATGTAGACATTGCAAAAGACCAGTGGTGCAATAATGTAATTGACACATTATCTAAAGCAAAGGGAAAGGGAAAGTTAGATAAACACGTGTGGCTTGATCTTGATGCTAATTCAATTCATAAATTTACTCCTCACGGTACATTTAACAGTGTTTGGGGATGTGAGTTAAAAGGTAATTTTCCAACTATGGAAGATACTGCCGAACCGCTGAATATTGTAATTAATCTTGTTGGCTTGCCAGGCAAAGAAAGTGAAGCCTATAAATACATAACAGATCCTCAGAAAGGCTTGACTATTTTCACCAATGGTGGTGGGCGCTTTAGAGGAATGATTTCATTTATTGATAATGTGAAAGATAAAAATTTAATGATCAATTTTAAGGCTGCTACGCCAGTTTTTATGGATGGAACAATTCTACTGGACAGTAATGGTAAGGCTTTGTTTGAATCATCATTTAACATGACTTATGACTCAACGTTATTAGACTATATGAGTGAAAAACTAAAGTCTCAGGGAATTATGGCCGGCTCATGGAGTGATTATTGATGGTTATTTCACACTCGCGTGGCTTTGGTTTAATTGAAGTTCTGGTGGCAATGCTGGTGATTGCCATAACGGTTCCCGCCTTGTTTGCTCTGCAA
>NZ_JBOFKN010000144.1:0-35982 GCF_051657365.1 Paraclostridium sp. | reverse complement strand
AACGTCATGTAAAATGGTGTTTAATGGCTTACTTAATTGATGAGTATAGAAAAAAATCATTAAAAATAGTATCAAGAAAGTACCCATGGAATTTATAATTTCATAGGTACTGTAAAAAATAGTTATTCAACAAGCTAATATAATATAAAAGAGTTGAAATTGAAAAACTTAATAAATTATACTAAAAAACATATATTGAAAGTAATTTAGTATTACATGATAAATATAAATATTAGATAAATAAAAGTTAAAAAAATTCATAAAAAGCTAATAAATGAAAGAAATAATTTAGAATTTGTGGTATTATTAGTATAAGACAATTTAGAGCTAGAGGAGGAATGACTTTTGTTTATACTACGTATAATTGTTGGGATTTATTTAATAATTACAATTTTAGCTCTTATAACAAGTATTGCTAGATTTCTTGCAACATCAACAGCTGAACGAAATTTGAAAAAGAAGATGCTTAAAGCTGTATTAGAACAAACAATAAAACAAAATGGACAGTTTGAAACTGATAATTCCCTTATAAAAAAATTTATGAATCTTAAAATAGATGGAATTATAGAAGAAAATCCTTATAAGATTTTTGTTTTTAATTTAATAATGCATTTTATTCCTATATTTCATGGAATGGTTTTACTTTCTAATTTAAATGATGTTGTATTAACATTTAGACATTAAATTAAAAATTGGAGAGAGTACTAATGGAATATAATTTAGAGCATTATCTTAAATATATGATACATGATCAAAATAATAGGTTTGAGAGAGAAAAAGCATTTTTGAAAGTTTTAATGGTTAATCAAGATAGTGATGATGTTATGTTTAATTATTATAATTTTAATAATTTAGATGAAATTATAAACTTTATAAAATATATCATACTTCCATCAGTTTTATTATCAACAAGTTTAGCAGAATATGAGGAATTAATGCAGATAACTATTGGTAGAAAAGATTTATTAATGATGGTAGAAAACATAGAAGAAGTGCAAGAAAAAGAGATTAACACTTATAAAATGTTTTATGATAAATTAAGTGATTTTAAAGATAAAAAATATGAACTAAAAGATCTTCTTCTTATTATAGAGCAAATAAACTCTTACTATGGCAATAAGAATGTATTTTTAATTGTAGAGTATTCTAATTCATTGCATGAATATTTAACAGATATATACTTAGGCTATAAAAATATAGATGAAAATTTAAATGAGTTAAAAGAGAAATTTATAGATACTGATTTTGAAATTGAAGATTTATTAGAATTACTAAAAGATGTTTATAGCATGAATCAAGATGATTTAGAGGAATTTTTATATCAAATTCCAATTATATAGAATTTTAGGCTTGTATATAATACTTTATATCCATAGCCTTTTTTTTTGAAATAGAAGATTAAGGAGGAAAATTGATGGAAGCAAAATTAGAGGAATGGCATTATTATATAAATAAAAATTTAAATACAGAAATAAATATTGAAGATGACATACTAAGAGTAACTCTTACAAATCAAGGAAATAGTAAAATATCAGAATTTTTCACATTTACAAGTAAAAAAAATCTAGTTAAATTCTTAAAAGAAGTTATTTTGCCTTCTGTTACTATATCAAGTTTTTATAGTAAACAGAGTGTTTCTATATATCTTAGAACACATGAGGACGTTTTAGAAGTAATAGATAGATGTACCGATTATTTTAACAAAAAAATTTCACAAGCATATTTAAATGTATATAATAATTTAACTGAATTAGAAAAAAAAGAAAATATACTATATGTTGATATCGAACAATGTATAGCTTTTTTTGAAAAAAACTTTGATGTTTATAATGAAGTTTACATATCCTTAGATTATGGTCAAGGTGTAAAAGATTATTTGAAAAAATTTATAAATGAATATCAGGAAAATGAAGGAATTGAAATTTTAGAAAAACAATTAAAGATGAAAGGTATATCTCTAGGTGAATTAAATAATGTATTAGATGATGTAATTAAATATACTGAGCAAATAAGAATAAAACTTTTAGATAACTTACCTAAATAAGGCATAAGCTGTAGCTTATGCTTTATTTTTTTATATCAAATTTGAAAATAGATATAAAATATTAATTAATGTTCTTATTGATAGGATTTATTAGATTTTTGATACTATATTAAGATAAAATTATTTTATAAATAACGAGTCTATAGCTTTATTATTTTCATCTAATATTAATAAATTTAATTCATCAATATTTTTAGGAAACATACAAATTATATAATTTGTATGTTGAATAGGAATAGCATAATTAAATAAATAATCTAAAGGTTTATTTTTAGAATCTCTAAAGCTTACAGGAAGATAAAAAGAATTTTTAAAATCAGAATATTCTAATGTAACATAATTAAAAGAATTCGCTTTAACAAAGTTTAATATTTTTAGTTCATTGCTTTGTTTTTTTTGATCTGTTTCTTTTAGTGAAAAGTTTTTATTTAGAATATTTTTAATATAATTTTTATTGTTATTTAAAGTAATAGTACTTTTAAAGTTAGGATTTACTGTTACAGGATAATAAGGAGAAATACTTAAATTATCAATAGTAATATCTAAAGTTAGTTTAGGTTCATTTAAAACTTTATTATCTAATTTATATACTAGTGTATATTCAGTTGTATTAAAATTTTCTGGTATTTTTGTAGTATCAAATCCAATTTTCTCTAGGACTGATTTATTAATGATAGCTGGAGAATCAACAGTTAATAATGGTAAATTTGAATTATTTAATTTTACATTTATATTAGGTATTGCTATATTATTCATTATACTTGTATTTGTACTATCTGAAATTTTAAATTCTTTTTTCAAAAAATCGTCTTTTGATAATCCCCAGTTATATAAAGTTTCAATAATTGGAATATATGTATTTAATGATATATCTTTGTTTTCAATTTTTTCAGAATTAAAAATTTTTATTATAGAATCATTTAGATCTTTTTCAAATTGAGATGATATTTCAAAATTTTTTAAGTTATTTTCGAAATTTTTTATATGAGGGAGATACTCTTCTTTTGATGTAACTTTAAAATTGCTACTACTAAAGTTTTGACTCAAGGAAATACCTAGAAATAATAATTCACCATCAATTAAAGCATCTTCTATAACTATTTTACACTCTTTTTTATCATCATAAATTTTATTTATATGATATAAATTTTTAAGCGTAATGTCTTTAGTTTTAAGTGACATTTCTATATTTGATTTAGTATTTATAGCAATAAGATTTTTTTTGTTCTTGTTAATCCTATATAAATTTGAGAAAAATATACTTGAAATTATAATAAAGCCTATAATAACAGTTGCAACAACAATTATTCTCTTTTTTTTTCTTACTTCCAATTTAACACATCCTTTTTTTGTAAAATTATCCTTTTTAGGATATTATAACAAACAAGACAGATTAATCAATTAAATAAATATTAACAATTAAAAAACTAGCTCTTTAAAAGAACTAGCTTTTCTTTGTGTTTATTTGCATTTATTAGGTTTTGAATAATTTGGTGGGTAATTTGGGGCGCAAGGAGTTGGGCGAGGTGTTTTAGGGGGAATACAAGGATCACAATCATTGTCATTTATATCAATAGTTCTTTCATTTCCAGATGCATCTTTAGAAACAATTATTTTATAATCAGAATCATCACATCTATTTAATTCAAATTGATAAAAGCCATTACAATCTGTTACAGTATGACTGACACCTATAAAATCTTGTTTCCCACAATAATTTATAACTTTTAAAAGTTTTACTAGTACTCCTGATACTGGTATGTTTTCACAATCTTTAACTTGTCCCCAGACTCTAACACCACGCTTTCTATTAACTCTAAGATCTACTCTAACTTCACAATCTTTAGGACTAATATGCAAATCTGTACTATTACCTTGAATATATTCGCAGTAATTTTGTGTTGGATTATAATTATCGTTACATCCACAATCTAATTGGTTAAAGTTCATAATATAATCTCCTTTCAAGATATAAGTAGGTAATTATTTAATATTAATATATGTAGAAATCTTTATATTGGTATTAATTATTTATATATTTTTTTCATAGAATAAAATATACAATATTATGTTTAAGGAGTAGAACATGCAAATAGATGGAATTATTTTAATACAAAAAATTTCTCAAATCGATGTAGAGCTCGGTGGAGTTATTTGCTTTAAAAATAAGATCGTAAATAATACAAATAAAGTTATTAAAAATATTATTTTTGAAAATATAAGTACTGGTGTATTAGATAAAATTTATTATGAGTTTAAAAAAAATAATGATGATATATCAATTGAAAAAAATGGAGAGGTTTTAGAAATTGATTATTTAAATCCTAAGGATGAATTAGAAATTTATATTACAGCTACATTATCTAAGAATAATGATAAAACAAATTTTATGACTTTTGCAAGGTTAAAATATAATACTTTAGAAGGAGAACTTGATTTTTTAGAAAGTAACCAAAATGTGTTAAATATTCTAAAAGAAAATATATCAGAAAAAAGTATTTTTATTAATGCAGATAGAACAAATATTGAATTTGGAGATATTCTTTCATTGGAAATAAATATTATAAATAAAAAAAATAAGATTCTAAAATCTTCTCAGATTGAAGAGCTTATTCCAAATGGAACTGAATTAGTTGAAAATTCATTAAAAATAAATAATAATACAATCACTATAGGCGATTGTATTGAAAAAATTAAATTAGGAGATTTAAAACCTCTTCATAAAGTAAATATAAAATTAAAGGTAAAATTAAAAAATGATCAAATTAATTTTATAGATTATAAAGTTAATTTATGCTATATAGAAGCTTTAGAAGAGAATTTTCAAAATCTTTCAATAGAATCAAATATTTTAAAAATTAATATTGTAAGAGCTGATATAGAGCTTTTAGAAGAAAGTTTAACTAAAACTACATATAAATTAAATGAAGAAATTCTATTTAAAGTGAAAATTAAAAATGTAGGTACAGTTAATTTAGATATGATAAAAATTTCTTACGCATCAAATGAAAAATTAATTATCAATAAAGTCATAGAATCTAGTAAAAATACAAAATTATTAAATCATGAACTAATTGTAGATACTCTTTTAGTAGAATCTTCAGAAGATATATCATTTTTAGGAAGTGTTAATAAATTTGGTGAGTATAAAAATGAAGATATCAAAATAACATTTTTTTATTTTGATAGTAATGGAATAAAAAAATATAAAGAAAAAATAATAAAAAGCAGAAATACATTAAGTATTAAAAATGCAAGTCTAAGAGCTAAGGAATGTCTTATTGAAAAAACAAGTTTATTTTTAGGAGAAAAAACAAAAATAACTTTTGGAATACTTAATGAGGGGAATATATTAGCAGAAAACATAATATTAAAATTAAATTTACAAAAAGGTTTAATGTTAGAGAATAGCTATGTAAGTATTGATGGGAATAGTGAGTTGATAAATGACTCTAATGTATATATAGGTAGTATAGCTGCTAACTGTTGTAAGCTTATAAGTTGTTATTTGAAAGCTGTGGATGTATTTGAGTATGAATTTAGTCAGAATATATCTATAGTTAAATATGAATATATTTTAGAAAATAAGTTACATGAGGATATAGTTAATCTAGCAATTAAAAATATATTTGTAAGTGGTCCAAAAGTTGAAGTTCAATTTGCGAAAGAAAATGATGATTATGGTATGGGATTAGATGAAAGATTTGATGAACATATAAAAATTACAAATACTGGAAATTTAATAGCTAAAAATATTTCAATAGAACAAGAAAAAAATGATTTTATTGAGTTAGATAATAATAGTATTTTTGTAAATGGCTTTAAGAAAGAAGGCATAATTAATAATATTAATAATAAAGTAGTTTTATTAGGTGATTTAAAGCCACATAAAGTTATAGATATAAAATATTCAATTAATAAAAGAAAGCTATCTAATAACGCTAAATATGCGTTAAATGTATCATTTGAGAATATGATAAATGATATTGGAGAAACATCAAGTAATATTTTAAAATTAGAAAGAGATGGGATAAAAATAAAAGAAGCTATTATAGAGTATGTTTATAGAGCTACAACTAAAAAGTTTGTACAAATAGGAGAAGAAATAACTATAAGCACAAAATTAATTAACAAAGGTAATGAAAAAGCTTATGATGTTAAATTAATAGAAGAGTTACCAGACGGGATAAGTTTATATAATGTGGAGATAAATGAAGTTAACTTTGAGATAAAAGAAAATATTATAAATTTAAATGTAATGGATATTAATGAAACTATTGATATTAAATATAAATTTATTATTACAGATAATTTTATGAAAACTCAAAAAATAAATTCAAAAGTTTGCTATAAAAGTTTAAAAAATAGTATAGGTGATTTTAAAGAAAAAGTAAGCTTAAATAATTCAATTATTATAGAAAAATATTTAGTAGATATAGATATAAAAATACAGAGATTAGATATAGGGATGTTAAATGGTGAAGAGGTTTACTGTGTTTTATTGAAAAATATGGGGGAAACAAATATTGAAAATTTGAGTTTGCAGCTAAATATAAACACTCAAATGAAGTACAAAGTTTTAGTAGAAGAAAAAGAAATTACTAACTTAACTACATTAAAGAAAAATGAAGAGATAGAATTAAGGTATAAGATAAAATTTGAAGCTAATAGAAATTTTAAAGACGCACAATTAGAATGTGTGTTGACAGGTAATTATATTTATGGAGATATAGTTAATGAAATTTTGATTAAAAGGCAAAGTGAAATTTTTATTATTGATATTAATGAAGTCAATGTGACTAAAGAAATATTTGCTGATTATTGCTTTAAAGGTGAAGATGTAGAAGTTTTAATGAAAATAGAAAATGTAGGAAATTCAATTGTTAGAAATATTTTATTAGAGGATTCAATTTTTAATTATGATATAGTGCAAGATAGTTTTAATATTAATGGACAGGATCTTGATTATAGTATTATAAATTCGATAATGTTAGATAAAATTCAGCCATTTGAATATAGCTTCGTAAGATTTTTAATCAAAACAGATAATATAGAAGAAAGCTATTTAAAGAGTATAACTAGAATTGAAGGTGAATTTTGTAATCATAAAAAGTTTGAAACTTATATTAAATCTTTTAACCCTTTCTATATTAATTTGAAAAGCATTCGGATCGATGTTAGTACTAATTTTAGTAAAAAAGAATTTATATATAATGAAAAAATATTTGTAAATACTTTAATTAAAAATTTAGGGGATATAGAAATATATAATATAGAAATAGATGATGTTATAAGTGAAGATTTAGAAATATTAAAATATAATCTTTATTTAGATGGGAAAAAAATAAATAATTTTTTTAGAAATAAAAAAATCTTAGTTCCTAAAATATGTGAAAAAGGAATTTGTGAAATAAAAAGAGAGCTTTGGTATGTAGGTCTACGAAGTAATGAAAATATAGAAATGTTTATGATGATGAATTATGAATATAAAGATAAAAAAAATAGAATGAAAAGGATGCAAATAGCTAGCGAAAAAAATTTTTTAGAGGGAATTATAAATATAAGAAAAAAAGTTAAAATTGAAAGCAATATAAATATAACTATGGATAGGTTAAAAGATATAAATAATATAAATGTTAAACCAAAGGTTTCCTCTTCATATCTAATAGATTCATTAACAACAATAAAAAATGATGATGAAAAATTTACAGGGAAAAAGTTAATTGCTAGAGGATATATAGAAATAGAGATAGAGTATATAGCTGCAAATTTAGTTGAAAATATATATTTTCAAAAGGAAATTAAAAGATTTGCAACATATATAAATTTACCTAAAGATTTCAATGAAAATATTTTTGACCTTAGAATTGACGCAAATGATATAAGTTATGAAAAAATATCGGATAACTTAATATGGAGCGAAGTAATTTTAGATTTTAATGTTATAATATGAGTTTTTAATAAAATATAAAGATAAATTATATCGAATATCATAATAATTTAAATTTAGTATAGATTAAGTATAATTAAAAGTGGTGTATAATTAAGATATAAAAATTTAAAAATATATGGGGTGATATAATTGGAGAAAGTAAAATTAGGAAATAGTGAAATAGAAGTTTCTCAAATAGGATTAGGCTGTATGAGAATAGCTAACTTAGAAGAAAAAAAAGTAAATAAACTTATAAACACAGCTTTAGATAATGGTATAAATTTTTTTGATCATGCTGATATTTATGGTGCTGGTAAATCAGAAGAAGTTTTTTCAAAGGCTATAAACATGAATGAAGATTTACGCGAAAATATTATAATTCAAAGTAAATGTGGTATAGTTCCAGGGATAATGTATGATTCTTCAAAAAAACATATTTTAGAATCCGTAGATAATATTTTAAAAAGATTAGATACAACTTATTTAGATGTATTATTGATTCATAGACCTGATATACTTGTTGAACCAGAAGAAGTTGCAGAAACTTTCAGAACTTTAAAAGAGAGTGGGAAAGTTAAACATTTTGGTGTTAGCAATCATACATCATTACAAATAGAATTATTAAATAAATATTTAGATGAGAAGCTAATTGTAAATCAACTTCAGTTTGGGATTATGCATACAGGAATGTTAGATTTTGGTGTTAATATGAATATGGAAAATAAAGCTTCTATAAATAGAGATGGTGAAATTTTAAATTATTGTAGATTAAATGATATTACAGTGCAAGCATGGTCACCATATCAATATGGTTTTTTTGATGGATGTTTTATAGATAATGAAAAGTTTGAAGAATTAAATGTAATATTGAAAGATTTAGCTGAAAAATATGCTGTTAGTAAAACAGCAATAGCTACAGCTTTTATTTCAAGACATCCAGCAAAGATTCAAACCATTGCAGGAACAACTAGTGAAAAAAGAGTTATAGAAATTGCTAAATCAACTGAATTTAGTTTAACAAGAGAAGAATGGTATAAAATTTATAAGGCAGCTGGTAATAAGTTACCTTAAAAATCGACCTTTTTTTACTAAGAACAACAGTATTTTTTGTCGTTAAGTTACATGTATTAATATTATCGAAAAAAAATTCCTTTTTATTGGAAAAAAAGAAAGGGTTTTATTACCTATTAGTAGAATATATAAAATTAGTAGAATATATAAAATTAGTAGAATAATATTATGTATATTAAGGGGTATTTAAATGAGTAAAAGTGATTTGGCGGGAAAAACATTGTTGGCAAATATAAAAATGAAAAAATCAGAACTTATATCTATGGAAAATGAAAAAATAAATTCATTAGAGGATATAATATATGAAAAAGAAATTATTGAAGATCCTAATTTGCAAATAAAAATAGAGGATTATTATAATAAACCACTAGAAGTTTTAATTAATGATGTTAGTAAATATAGTGGCAAAAGTGAAACAGAAGCTATAGATATTGAGTTTACTGATGTTACTGAAAATGGCATAGAATTAGAGCCAATAGAAAATTTAGAGTCTAATGATAAAGAACTAGAAATATTAAAACGAATTAACAATTTAGAGGAACGTTTATCATATCAAGCAGATATTATCAAAATCAAGCAAGATGAAATCAATACTTTAAAAGTAATAAATCTAGAGCTAAAAGAGACATTAATGAAAGAGCAGGATGAGGTTATGAAAGAGCAAGATTTGCATAATGAGACTCTTAGTAAAGTAGAGAAATTGCTGCTAGAAAAGAGAGGCGAACTTATAGAAAGACAAAAAGCTAGTAGAAAAAATTGGTTTTTAAAGATAATAGATAAGGTTAAATCATAAATTAAAAGATTACACTTATAATTTTTATAAAGAAAGTGTAATCTTTTTAACTTTATCTGATAGTTAGTGCTTTAATATAATTTCAACTTAATATTTAGTACATTAAATTGAGTTTTAGTTTATATTTAATTGAAAATAGTTAAATTTAAGTAGATACTTGAAATAAGGAGAAACATATATATGAAAATATTAATTACAGGATTTGATCCTTTTGCTGGTGAATCTATTAATCCAGCACTTGAAGCTGTAAAAATGTTACCTAGTAGCATTTCAGGATGCGATATAGTTAAGCTTGAAATTCCTACGATATTCAAAAAATCTGTAAATATAATAGAAGAAAATATAATAAAACATAGACCAGATATAGTAATTTCAATAGGACAAGCAACAGGAAGGTTTGGAGTTACTCCAGAAAGAGTGGCCATAAATTTAGATGATGCAATAATAAAAGATAATGATGGAAATCAACCAATAGATAAAAAAATATCTATAGATGGTCCAGACGCATATTTTTCTACTTTACCATTAAAGGCGATGGTTGAGGAAATGAAAAAAAATGATATACCAGCAACAATATCTAATACAGCTGGTACTTTTGTTTGTAATCATGTTATGTATAGTGTTCTTCATTTAATAAACACAAAAAAATTGAAAATTAGAGCTGGGTTTATACATGTACCGGCTATACCAAGACAAGTAATAAATAAATCTAGTATTCCCTGTATGAATATTAATGATATTGTAAGAGGTTTAGAAATATCTATAAAGGTAATTATAGAAAATCAAGAAGATTTGAAAAAAGTTGGAGGCGAGGTTTGTTAGTATAAAAAGTAGCGTTTATTTAAAATATTCTAGGATATTTTTTTATTAAAGAAGTTATAATAATACACCGATAATTAATAGAATTAGAAATAATATGTTGTTTTATAATTTAATACTGGGAGTAGGTGTATAAAAATGACTCTTTTGAAGAGATTAGTTATTATCTTTGCTAGTGTTACAGTTATTTGCTCTATATGTTTTTTCTTCATAGGGAATTCTATTGTAGAGCAGATTAGTACTGGAGAATTTAGCAGAGGTTCTGGACGTGCTAGAGGAGTGATACTAAATTTAGATGCAGAAGTTAATGTGAAAAGTAATATAGCTATTGAATTTGCAAATTATTTAGAAATTATTGATAATCTTAGTAATATAGGTGATATTTCAGAAGAAATTATGGGAATAAAAAAGAAGGCTAAAAACACAGATGTTAATACTATCATCACTTTAGATAAGGATTTTTTAGATAAAAGTATTATTAAAGGAGATTTAGAAGAGGTTAAATCTTTAGAAAGCAAATCTTTAATAAAAAATGTTGAGTTGATAATGAGAAAGCCTGAATTTTTCGAAAAAGGAATATTAACAGGTATAGTTTCAACAACTAATTATCCATATATAGTAGGCGTAAAAAGAATTAATCAAGATGAAAAAGAAACATCAGATTATGTTATGGTGATGGAACGAATAGATGATATTTTTATAGAATTTTTATCTAATAAAAGTGGTAGAAATATTTCTTTACTACAAGTTACAAATAATGCTAGTCAAAATAAGGATGATTATATAATAGAACATTTTAGAAACTTTGATAGAGATTTTTATATTAAATTGTATGAAAATTCAATTTCTATTTTTACGCAAATAGATACTTTTAATGATGATATGAAATTTTTTATTGAACTTAAGGATAGTAGAGAAGTTAGAGAAAATGCACAATCAGGAGTAAATGCTTTGCTAGTAATAGTAATAGGTCTTACAATTATTGCTAATGTTATAATATATGCTCTTATTAGAAATAATGTAATTTCAAGAATAATAAAAATAAATGAAGCTGTTAATGGTATTAAGGAAGGGAATCATCTTAATGTTCAAATAAAAGATAATGAGCTTGGAGATGAGATTTCAACACTTAATAAAGATTTAAATGGTATGTTTAAACGTTTGAAAAATTATTCTGACAATTTGCAGTATATAGGAAGTCATGATGCTTTGACTGGAATAGAGAATAGATATAGTATAACTAGATATATATCAAAGCTGACAAAAAATAATGAAGAATTTACAATATTGTTTTTAGATTTAGATAATTTCAAAATAATAAATGATAATTTGGGACATGAAGTAGGAGATAATCTTTTAATAAAGGTATCTACTGATCTTATGAAAATAAAATCTGAAAATAGTAATATATCAGTTGGAAGACTAGGTGGAGATGAATTCATAATAGTTAGAAAAGGTAAAAATAATGAAGAAGAAATTAAGGTTCTTGCAAGAAAAATATTAAATAAAATTAATAAGCTTTATGAAATTAACTCATATAATTATGAAATTAAAGCAAGTATGGGGATTAGTTTTTATCCAGATCACACAAAAGATGAAGGTGAATTATTACAATATTCTGATATAGCTATGTATTGTAGTAAAAAGCAAGGCGGTAATATATTTAATATTTTTAATGAGCAAATGTTAGAACCATTAAAAATTGAAAAAATGATAAAAAGAGCTATAGAATTTGATGAATTTGAAGTATATTTACAACCAATATATGATGTTCATAAAAATAAAATGCGTGGCTCTGAAGCTCTTATACGCTGGAATAATAAAGGAAAGATAATTCCACCAAATAAATTTATACCAATTGCTAAAAAAACAGGTGATATAGTTGATATAGATAATATGATATTTTCAAAATCTGTAGCTATATGTAGAGAGTTATTGGATTCTGGAAAGAAAAATTTTTATATATCAATAAATACATCAAAACTTTTTTTACAACAAGTAGGACTTATTGCTTTTATGACTAATGAGCTTAAAGAAAATAATATTTCACCAGAGTATATTAAAGTTGAAGTTACAGAAGATGAAATAATTGACGATTTTGAACAAACTATAGATGTTTTAAATAAAATTAGAGAAATAGGCATAGAAATTTATTTAGATGATTTTGGAGTTGGATATTCTTCTTTCAGTCATATAAAGGTTTTACCTGTTGATGTTATTAAGATAGATAGAAGTTTAATTTTAGATATAGAATATAATCCTAAAACTCAAGAAATAGTGAATACTATGATTTTATTAGCACATAATCTTAATATGAGTATAGTGTGTGAAGGTGTTGAAGAGGAATCACAAGTTGAAATATTACGTAAATTAAAATGTGATAATATACAAGGGTATTATTTTAGTAAACCTCTTCCTAAAAATGAATTTAAAGTTTTTATACAAAATTTTAATGATACAAAAAAGATATATTAATTTAAAACAGGGCTTAAACCCTGTTTTTTATACTTATTAAGTTAATATTTAAATTTTACTTCAATGATTATAGAAACTAATAACAAATTATTTTGTACCATTCTAAAATATATATTTTTAACGTTATATTCCAAAAAATATTTTTGTTTTTTTATAATATCTACTGTAGATATATTATTAAGTTTCTGGGGTAAAAAAATTTCTATTGTTTTGTATATTGGGTTAAAAGATTTCAGTGAGAATATTGATAAATTATTTTTTGAAATATATTTCGCAGAAATATAAATTTTAAAATTAATTGCAAATAAATAGTTTGAGTATAATTTATTCGAGTAATCTCTACTAATTTTAGATTTTACTAAGTTTGAACTTAAAAAATCTAAATCTACTGAAACATCAGATATAAAATCTATTTTATCTAAAAAATCAAATGTTTCGGTTATGTCATCTAAATAAGAAATTTTATTTAGTGTATTAATATTAATTATATGTTCTAGCATGACTATCAAGATCCTTTCTTATATTAAATTTACATATAAACACATATTCCATATATATGTATAAGTAAAATTTTTTCCGTTAAATGATAATGTATGTTATTTATTAAAACCTGTGGTTTATTTGTTGAATTTTTTAAAATTTTTTTTTGTATATTTACGTAAGAAACATGTGGAAGTATTAAATTTAAATTTTTGACTTTGTTATCTAAAGATATGTACTGAATGCTTAAGGCAAACTCAATATCAATTAATAATAGGGGATGAAGATCAAGATAAATAATTTTTGTATCCTTAATAATATAATCAATAGATATTTTATTTATTTGTACTATTTGAGTATTTAAATTTTCTAAATTATATATTTTTTGTAAATTTATTTCTGAAAAGTATTTTAAATTTGTAAGTTTGGTATTAGTAAGTCCTATAAATTCAGTTAAATTTCTTTCGAACATCATTAATATAGCCATCTCCAATAATTTTATTTATATAAATATATGCAAAATTAAGTTAAGAATATGTTAACTTTAGTTAGAATTTGTGGCAAAAACAATTTGAATTTTAGTATAAATTAGGGTAAAATAAGGTTAAGATTAAGGTTAACAATGGAATACTATGTTCGTTTACAATTTAAATAGGAGGGTTGTTTTTTATTTATGGAGAAAAATGATTTAAGGCTATATTATAAGAATCAATTAGAATTAGGATATGCACTTAGAGATTTTATAGATGCGTATTTTCAAAATAAAGTATTAGATAAAGAATTAGAAGATAAAATAACTTCTGTAATAGAAGCTAATAAAGATAAATTTTATAAAGGTACTGAGATAGCTCAAAAACCAAAGCAGATACTTGGAAAGACTAGGCTTAATGTACTTTATGCTATTTTGAGCAAAAAAGGGGGAGATATTGAATGAAGAAGATTGCTATTTTAAATAATAAAGGTGGAGTAGGTAAGAGTACGGTTGCAGTACAACTATCTCATGGACTTGCTAAACTTGGGAATAAAGTTATTCTTATAGACCTTGATGGACAAAATGATTCTAGTTTATTTTTAGGAATAAATGAAAATGATTATAAAAAAACATTTTATGATTTGATAGATAAACGAGGAACTGTTTCTATTGATGATTGTATTATACAGGCAAGAGAAAATTTAGATCTTCTTCCTAATTCTCATATAGAAGAAATAAATGCAGAGTTTTATAGAGAGTCTAGAATAGATCTGATATTATCAGAAAAGCTAAAAGGTCTTGAAACTAAAGATTATGATTATGCAATAATAGACTGTGGTCCTCAAAGAACTAGAATTAATGATGCTGTGCTTTGTTATGTTGATAATATAATAATGCCAGTACAAGTAGAAGCTGCTTCTGTACGAGCTTGTGGTAGTATATATGAATACTTAGCAGATTTAAGATTATCACCTGAAAAAATATCATTAATAATTCCTAATATGTATGATAAAAGAACTAAAGACGCAAAAGAAAATTTGAATTTTCTTTATGAATTTTTTGAAGAGATGGGTGACTTAGTAACTGAACCTATAAATAGAAGAATAAAGATAACTGAAGCAGGTAAAATGGGTAAAACAGTATTTGAATATGATGAAGAAGCAGGCAGTCAATTTTTCTCAGTTTTAGAAAGGTTGGTGAAAAAAATTGGTTAAGAAAAAAAATTCTATAAACCAAAATTTTGAAGCATTAAAAGCACAAATGCAAGCTAAGAAAAAGCTAGCCGAAAATAACTTTGAAAAAGAAAAAAATACAGAAAATATAGAGAGTGAAGAAAGTAATCAAATAAATGATAATGAGGAAATTATAACTCTTAATATTATTGATGATGAAGTTGACTCTATAGAGGCTATAGAAAATGTAAACTTAGAAGAAGAGGTACAAACTCTGATTGACATAAAAGATCAAAAAGAAAATCCCACAATAATAGAATCTACTAAGAAAAAGCAAGAGATTGTTTCAGATATTAATATAAATAAAATAGTTATAAAAAAAGTTGAAAAACAAGAAGCGCCAAAGAGAATAACTTATTATTTAAAACCTGAGACAATAAAAAAAATAGATAAATTTTCTAAAGCTACAGGAATGGGAAAATCTGAATTTGTTCAAACAATATTAGATGAAATATTAAATAATTTAGAAGTAGAAAAATAAAGAAAAAGGTTATCGAATCTGATAACCTTTTTCTTTTTTAAAGTGATGTATTCTTACTAACTAATAATTGATATGACTCGTTTGGCTTTGCTAAGATATTAAATTGATAAAAGCCAGATGAATCAGATACGCAATGAGCAATTTCTTCAAATGAGATAATTCCGTTTAATAAATGTGGTTTTACAAGCTTAACAAATGCAAAAGGTATGCACTCATCATTTTTGTTTTTTACTTGTCCCCATATATTCACACCATTATGCGTAGTAGTTGAAATATCTATTTTTAAGTCATCACAATAATTTTCAGTATTAAATATTTCCGTATTACCTGTTATACAACTATTGAAGATTTGTTGCTTACTATTCAATAAAAACCCTCCTAATATAATTACTATATAAATATATGCAACAACTTCTTATAGTATTTAAAGTTTATATTCAATATTTAGTAATGTAGATATATAAATAAATTGTTTTTTTTCAAATTTAAATATTATTTTTTGTACATTACAATTTATATCTAAAATAGTAGTATTTATATCTTCTAAATTCTTGATAAGAAAAGAAAATGTATTATTAGTTATTATAGCCCCTTGATTGAAGCTATTATTTATAAATTCTATTTTATAAGTTTGTTTAATAATAAGATGCAGCTCAGAGCCTATATTTTTATAAGTTACATTTTGAATCTTGGTATTAACAGATAGTATTTCAAAAATTTCATCATTAGGAATATTATAATAAAATTCTGTAATATTATTTTTTTTAAAAGAATTTAAAATATTCATATATCACCCATTTAAAAGAATATTGTATAATTTAATTAAAATTTTAGAGCTTTCATTCCCTCTAAATTTGTCTCTTAGGAAGTCAAAACTTTCATTTTCTTTTGGCGTAAGATTAGTTTCATAAAAATCATGTACTATAGTATCATCAAATTCAAAATATTTAGGATATTCAGCTAATAATTCTTTATATAAGTTTAAATTACTACATATGATTTCTGTATCACAGAGAAATGCTTTTATGATACTTAAATTTAAATCATCAAATGTACTGAGATCTATAAATTTTTTAGCTGCATTAAGTAGATGATATTGATTGGTTAAATTTGGATTTTTAATCCAAATAATATGATTGTAAATTCCTAATATTTTACTAAGTTCAATGAGTTCGCCTTCATATTTTTTTTCATACTCGTTATTGTGAATAGCAAAAAAGCTTAAAATTAATAAATCATTATTATATTTGGAGTTTTCTTTTAAAATTTTAAAGAAGTATAAAACCTCTTCTAAATTTTTTCTTCTATGAATTTCTCCTATATATATTAAATAATTATCTTTTATTTTAAACTTACTTTGTATGTAAATTTTAGACATTTTCTTCTTTCTAGTTTGAAATAGATCTGATATATTAGGGTATAAAACTTTGATGTTTTTTTCAATATTTATATTATTCTTCATTAAAATATTCTTTTGTGTATTTGAACTTACCGTTATATAATTAGCATGATTCATAATATCTATAGCTTTTTCGTATCTATTAATAAAATTATTATTTAATATAGAAGGACACACTAATGGTAAGGCTGAATTTAAACTAATTATATATTTTTTTTGTTTTTTCCTATTGATATAAAATCCATTATTGGTACAGTGAAGAAACTCTTGAGATAATGTGTCAAATCCTCTGGATATTTGTAATTCTTCTATTTTTATATTGTTAACTTTAATGTCTTCAAAAATGGAATCTTTCAGGAGTATTAAATCTTTGCGATTCTCATCTAATATATTATTTACTAAGCTTCTTATATAACTACCATATTCACCTTTGTGAAAAAAGTAAGTAAGTCCATCTATAAACATATTCATTTGTTCCACAACTCCTTTTATTATTATATAGTAAGCTTTCTAGTAAAAATCTATAAGTTAAATCCTTTTTAATCTATATAAAATTTATATTTATAAAAAATCTAAAGTACTATCATAGGGCAATGCTTTTGTTGTTTCAATTATGCTAGTAGACTTTACGTTTGTGTATTTAAAATTAGATATACAAGAAGAATTTTCGCCTATAATACATATACTAAAAAACATAATAAGAGAATCATTATTTTTTTCTAAATTTATAGTTAAAATACTTATATTATCAATAGAATTAAGTTCTTTACTTCTTAAGACTATAGGTAAAGTTTCTTTTAAAAAGCATCCCTCTCCTAAGTTATTACTATATAGAATATCAATCTTTATATTAGCTCTAATTATATGTAATAAAGCATCTGATAAATGCATTTTATCTATTTTAACTTTATCTAAATTCAAGTTTATTTCATATATAAATTTAATATCTTTTTGCACTTTCAAAATATGAATAACATCAGCGAATTGTAAATTTTTTTTTTGTATTTTTTTTAGAGATTTGGTAGGTAGACAACCATTTACTTGAATTGAATTTATAATCATATTTCTGAAAAAATTCTAAATTCTATATATAAATAAATATTTGTCTCTACAATAGAAGTTTTAATTTCATTTATAAATATATAAGTAGAATTGTTTGAAGTGTTTTTAGGAAATAATAAACTTTTATATCGAACAAATTCTTGACCTAGTAAAATCCCATTATCATTATGGTCTATATATTCAATATTCAATAAAATTTTTAACATCAAAAAAATATTATTACTATTATATACTGACTCAATTTCTTTTTCTAAAGAAATATATATTTTATTTAAATCTATATTATCAGAATCGCTAATATTCGATATAGTATCTTCTAAAATTACTGTATAAAAGTTTTCTTTTGAATATTTACTTAGAAGAGGCTGTAAGCCTATAAATTCCACAAAATTATTAAACATGTACTATTACCTACCTTACAATAGTTTGTTTTATATAAGTCAAACAATTCAAAAATATCATATCTTAAATCGGCTCTAATTATGTTATATCTTTTAATTAATATGTAAAAATAATTGATTTTATAACTAAGAAGCCTCTACTTTTTTATTTTAAGTAGAGGCTTTCCTAAAATATTTAATATTATAATTTTAAGTATATATTTTGAGATAGATACCTTTATATTTTTAAAGAGATGCACATGATTAATCTTTAATAGACCAATAAAGATTTATTGCCATTCCTACTGATATAAAAAATAAAATCATTAAAATGACCATAGAAAGTCCAAGGCCTACTGAACCTAGAAGTTTAGTTATATAAGCACATAAGGTTGAGATTATACCAAGAAATAAATAATATAAACCAAACTTTTTAGCAACGAATTTTTTATTTTTTATTTTGCTTGCATCTTCTTTATCAATAGTATTAAGTAAATAAAGTTCTTTGTTTACCCCTACTCTATATGATATAACAAAAAAGATCATAGCTATGATTATAAAAATAAAACAATCCATAAATACACTTCCCTTATAGCCTTTTAATATAGTTTACTCATAAATATTAATTTATGTTACTAAAACTATTTTATTTAAATAAAGCAAATAAGCTGATTTTTTATGTATAATATTTTGCTGAATTATAATAGTAAATGTTTTCTTTAATTTTGAAAACAAATTATGTTTTGTTTAAAGTACGAATTATTTATGTGATTTAAAAATTAAAACCTCGTGAATATTCTCATTTTAACGAATTATATAGTTTAAAAACTATTATTTGTTTGTATTTATTGAGCTGTTAATGTTAAGAATATATAATTTATAAAAATGATATTAGGTAGCTGTGGTATTTTGTGAATACTTTTGAAAATTACTTGTTTTTAGTTGTATTTTAGTGTAAATTTAATAGAAATGAATTAGCTTTATTTAAAACATTTAGAGTTTTAGGAAGAATTTTTTGCTTTAAATTACCATTAAAATGTAATATAAAAGATAAAACCTTCAAACTTATACTATGCTATAATGAAGCAATAAAAATTTTAATTTTTAAATATATGAAAAGGAGATAATTATGAGATTTATATTAAATATAATAGCTGTTTTTATAGCAACTTTTGTTGGTATACGATTTGTGCATCTTGGAGTATACACTAGTTTAACGGCAGTCTTATTATTTGCAATAGTGCTAACTATTATAAATATAGTTATAAGACCTATTGTTAAATTAATTAGCTTGCCTATAACATGCCTTACGTTCGGTATTTTTTCATTAGTAATCAACGTGCTAATGGTTATGTTAGCTGATAAAATAATAGATGGCGTATACATACATGGATTCTTCAAAAGTGCAGTGCTTGCTATCATAATTGCTATATGTAATACATTGATAAACGTAATTGCAAATGAAGATTAAATAATATATATAAAATAGGGCTTAGATTATCTAAGCTCTATTTTTATATCAAATTAATGTTTATTTTTAAAATTTTATATTGATGGTTAATATTTCTAGATAACTCCAATTTAAAATTTGCTATACAATGAAAAGTCTACTTAAATTGAGTTTCAATTTGTATTATAGTTTTAAAAGTTCCTCTTCCTTTACAATTCCAATTATTAAACTTAGTCTTCTTTCGATTATCAAAAATCAATTGCGAATATTTAGTTATTATATATTTTATTTAACATTTTAAAGTTATTGACATTAATAATTTTAAAATGTAAGGATTAGTTCTTTATTTATCACTTTTACAATTATTATATTCTATATTAGGATCCTGTTAAAAGCTCTAGCTGGAATTAACCTTCATTTACAATTTAAAGTACACTAACAAAAGTTATTCGTATTTTATCTAAAATACGAATAACTTTTGTTGGTGTATTGAAAACACTAGCTTTACATATATTTATGCAAAAACAAACTTTTATTTAAAAATTATAAAAGCGAATAACTTTTTGCAAAATACGAATAAGTTTGATATAATAAAAACATAAAAAATTTATTTATAAAAAATGAAGGTGACTATGGAACAAAAAGATATTTTTAAAATTTTAACAACAGAATTTTTAAATACCGAAGAAAAGTTTAAAATACTAACAGATCGTGGCGTTAAAATAGATAAAAATCTAATAAATTTAATATTGGATTTTGAGATGGATTTAGATTTTCAAATTGAATTAGTAAAGGAAATTAAAGAACGTAATAATTTTGAAACTCAAAATTCTGTGAAAATCGAAAGTGAAAAAAATATTAGTATTTATAATAAAAAAAGTATAAAATCAATATCAAAACCAAAGCAGAATAAAAGTAGAGATGATATAGATAAAGAATTAAATGAAAGTAAGGCAACAAGACCTTTAACACAAGAGGAGTTTAATAAAATAATATCACTTTTACAATTCGGCGCTAAGTATACAGATAGAAGAGGTTCAAAAAGAAGAATTGAACCAAATAAACAAGTTGCTTTAATTTTAAGTGTTCAAGCCACAATTGGCTTTAGAATTAATGATATCTTAAGAATGAAACTTAGAGATATAAGAGGAAGTAAAATCTCTTTTATAGAACAGAAAACCAAAAAATTACAATATAGAAAAGTTAATATTGAATTTATAGAAGCATTACAAGATTATGCAGATGATTTAAACTTAAGTTTAGATGATTATCTTTTTAATATGACAGCCCGAAATATACAAAAAATTTTAAAAAAAGCGACTGATTATTTGGGGTATAATTACATAGGAACTCATAGCTTTAGAAAGTTTTATGCCGTTAATGCCTATAAGGCTAGCAACAATAACTTAGAACTAGTTAGAAGTCTTTTGAATCATTCTAGTGTAGCAATAACTCAAAGGTATATAAATGTAGATCAAGAAAAAATTGATGAGTATAGTTCAAGTGTAAATCTCGTAAGAAAAAGTTTAGTTGATTAAAAAATAAACTTAATTTTACATTTTTACATATAGAGAAAGTTTTTTATTTAGAAAAATTCAAAATAAAAAGAAGTAATTATTCAGATAAATAATTACTTCTTTTTTTAGATTACAATATTATTTTCCTTTAACTTTTAAATTATGTCTATTTGATAAAAATAGAGATATAACAAAAGCTATAACGCAAAATGTGGCTGATGCAATAAACATGTGAGCATATCCTTTATTTAGCGTGTTTTGGAATGTTGTAGTTATTATATCTTTTGAATTAGTTAGACTATACAAATAAGATGTTTTAAATTGTACAAATACAGGATTATTTCCCATATGACTAGATAAACTATCAAACTGCTGATTAACCATATTATATATTAAGCTAAAGATATTATTAGCTGATGCATTTTGGAATGAACTAGCTGTAGTGCCACCACTAAACATATTAGAAGCGTGATTAGCAAATTGAGCTGGTAATTTTGGCATTACTGACATAATTTTATTTGGAACATTTTGTGCAGCGTTTGAAATAAAATTAACGAGTAAATTTGGTCCTATTGCAACACCTATAGAACGTACTAAAGCTACTGTGGATTGCCCCATAGTTGCCTCTGACTCAGGCACTAAAGCTAACATAAGGTAATTTAATGGTGTTGCAAAAGTGAATCCAAAACCAAAACCTAAAATACCTATTCCTACAAGTAAATTTATAAGACTAGGATAATTTGCTGTTACAAAAGCAAAATAAGCAGATCCTATTATAGATATTATAAAACCACTTATCAGAACTATTTTAGGACCTATTCTATCTATTAATTTACCAGATATTACAGAAGAAACTCCCATAAATATAGCAAATATAGTAGAGAAATATCCACCAGTACCTGATGGTAGTTTCAATACATTATCACTAAATTGAGGTAAAAATACTAGTGACATTAAGCCTGCACCTACAATTAAACTAACAATTAAAGTTATTAATATATTTTTATTTGTAAAATATGAAAGATCAAGAACAGGATCATGTGCTTTTCTTTCAATTAATACAAATATAGGTATACTAATAATAAATATAATTAGATATGGCAATACATCTTTTGACATAATTGATGTATATAAATTATCAAAATTTAAGTTTGTTAACGCATACATAAGTGAAAGTATTACAACTCCAAGTGATAGAGCTCCTGCAATATCTAATTTTCCACTATTAGCGGATTTGCTTTCACCAAGTTTAATTCCAAGTACCAATACTATAATACTTATAGGAATATTAATGTAGAATAAAATTCCCCAATTTTGATTTCCAAACATCCCTAAAATAGCAGAACCAAGTGTTGGTCCTATAACTGTACATATACCGAAAATAGCTCCTATAAAGCCAAGTGCTGAACCTCTCTTTTCTACAGGGAAAGAAGTTCCAATGTAAGTAGTTGCAATTGGCATAATTCCACCACCACCGACAGCTTCTATAGCACGTGAAATTAATAGCATACTATAACTTTCAAATATATTAGAAAGTCCACATAATAATGATCCTACAGCAAATAAGATTATAGAAATCATATATATCTTTTTCCTCCCAAACTTATCAGAAAGTTTTCCCATAATAGGCATTGCTACTGCAAATGCTAATGTATAAATGGTAATCATCCATATACTAGATGTTTGACTAACTTTTAAACCATTTGCAATAATATTTCTAGCTGGAGCAACTATTCCAGAATCTAAAGCTCCCATAGCTATACCTAAAAGGAAAACAACCATAGCAAGTTTAGTTGATGCTTTTTTCATTTGTTTCCTCCTTGTATATAGAATATTTTCTATATATCATTTTGTATAATTTGTATAACTGTTTATATTTTTAATATTTTATCTTATAGATATTATTTCTAATCCCTTTATCTATAGCAAATAAAAGGATATAAAACTTATATATAACATAAGTTTTGGTTATATTTGTTAAATTTGTAATACAGTTATATCTTTTGGCACCTTACATTATAATTAAATAAAAATACTTAGTCAACTAATAATAGTAAACTTATATTATTATGATAAACATAAAAAATATTAACCAAAAAACTATATTTTTGTAATTGTTAAGCAATAAAAAATAAAAGATTAAATATAATATGACTAGTATAATAAGATTATCACAAAAGAACGATAAGTTCTTTGTTTACCAATGAGAAAAAAATATCGTTGAATTATATTAAATAAAAAAGATAAAGCGAAAACACTTCCAAAGATTAGCCCCTTTGGAAGTGTTTTTTAATAATCAAAATTTTTACTTTTAGATTTTAGATAAATTTTCAGCTTTTTTTTAGAATCTTTTGTCTTTGAAATACTAGTATTCTTTCTAGAAGCTTCTTTAACTTTATCTTGATAATCTTGTTCTAATCGTTCTCCATCTCTTCTTATGCTATACATATTGCTTTCTCCATAAATATAATAAATTTATCTATTATCTAAATTCTAATACTTTTAATTTAAAATATCAAATAAAAACAACCTCTTCAATTCTTAAAGAGGTTGTTTTCTATATATTAAGCTTCTTTTTTCCCAAGCATAAATGCTATTGCAAATCCAACAATTCCACTAATTATTGATATTAACATATTAGAACCAAATCCACCAGGGTATATAGCAACAATAGACCCTACTATAAGACCTAAGATTGTAAAATAAGCTGTTTGTGGATATCTTTTAAATAAAGCTTCAATTAGTTTTGTCATTGTTAATATTCCAAGAATTACACCTATTGCAACTGGTATTAATAATACTATGTTCATTTCAGATACAGCTGTTACAACAGTTGAGTAAATCCCCATTAAAAGTAAAATAAATGATCCACTTACCCCCGGAAGTATCATAGCTGCTGCTGCAACAAAACCAGCAATACCTAATTTAATACCAGCTGCTAATGAAAATTCTCTTATAACTGTTTGACTTGATTCAGAATCTCCCATAATAGACATTATAAAAACTATTATAAATGCAATTATAAAGAAAATATAATTCTTCTTTTCAACTTTTTTTTCAGTTGCTTTTTTATATATAATAGGTAAAGATCCTATTATAAGTCCTATGAAAAAGAAATGGGTAGCTTCCATAAAACCATTGTTTTTATCTAATAAATAAGTTAGAAGTTTACTAAACAATACTATACCAAGTATAGCACCTAGACCAATAGAGCCTAGAAATACTATGTTTTTCTTTATATCTTTAAAAAATCCATTTATTGCTCCAATCAACTTATCATATATTCCAAGAACAACAGCCATTGTTCCACCACTTACCCCTGGTATAATATTAGATATACCTATAACCATACCTTTTAAAATATTAACTAAAAATTTCACTAATAAAACTCCTCCCTAAAATGTCTGTTTAAGGAAATTATAACATATAATTATTTTTATTTGCATAAATCAAATGTTAAGCTTAGGTTAAAATATTAAAATTCAGGTATAAGATAGTAAAAATATCACTTTTCTTCTTTTATATATATTGAAATACATATTATATAAATAATTAAAAGCCTATATATATAATAACGTTTTAGTTATCATTTTTTATAAATTTATAAAATAAATTTTTGAATTTTTAAATAACAAAATTTTTATAATGATTATTTTGATGAAATTAATAAAATAAATATAGATAACTTCTATTTTAACAATTCTATAAAATAGAAGTATTTTATAGAAACAATTATAATTTGTATATAATATATTACTTTAGGAGGAATTATTCGGTGGAAAATAAATTCACAGATGAACAAATAAAAATATTATTAGCTAAAAACTTAACGACGGATCAAATTAAAGGGATTGAAAAAACTTTAGAATTATATAATTCTACTGATTCATTAATAAAAATAACTACTGATTCTATTTTAGGACTTGAAAATTTAGAAAATTATTTGTATCAAACAGAAGAATTTACTGTAGAATATTCAAATATAATAAAAGAATTAGTAGAAAGTAGATTAGATTTTGAAAATAAAGATTATTTATTTAACCCTATTTTTGTTACTAAGAATACTGATGAAAACACTTCTTATTATAAAATATTTGTATCAAATACTGATATAAAAATATATTATTTAGATTATATATTTAGAGTTATCAAAATAAAGGATTTAAAACTTGAAAACATTATAAGAGCAAAACTTATGACTATAGAACATAATCATAAAAATGTCCAAGAAGAGGTTTTTGTTATTAATGATCACAGTAATCAATATGAATATCATTTATATAGTTTAGACTTACGAACTACTAGAATTTTAAAAAGATTTAATGACTTTTTAGTAGAGAAAGGTACAGCATCTACGCAAAAATTAGATGATGTAGAACCTACAAAAAAAACTCTGAAAAAATATTTTTTAGGAATGAATATGTATGGTGCTAGAGCTCTTAGTGCATTGGATATTGTAGAAGATAATTAATATAATCCAAGTAGTTATGTAAGAACATAATTCATAGGAGATGAGTAATTATGAAAGTAAAATTTAATAATAAACAAAAAAGTTCTCTTTTATCTAAAGGATTAAATAGACATGAAATTAAAGCTATAGAAGAAACACTATATTTATATAATAGTAAAGATTCATTAGTAAAAATTCCTATAACTATTGAAGATATTTTAAAATTAAAATATATTCGTAATTATATAAATGTAACACCAAGATATGGCGTACAAGAACCACGAATATTAAAAAAATTTGTAGAAGAAAAAATTGACTTAGATAATAATGAAAATATTAAATTTAAAGGTATTTTTTATAGTAAACCAGTAGTAAAAGATGAAATCGCTAGTGATAATCCTAACGATGCTATTTATTATAAAATTTATTTTAAAGACAATGATTTTAAAGTTTATTATTTTGATTATGTATTTAGAGTTATTAAAATTAAAACATTTACTTTTAATGAAGTACTTGGTTGTAGTTTAGTAGATGTAAAAGCTAGTGACAAAAAATCTACAATAAAAACTTTAATTTTAAAAATAGATGAGAGTAAGGCTATTGAATATGAACTTAGAAGTCTTGATTCATATACCATGAATCAAGTACGTTATATCTATGAATATCTTCTAAAAAAAGAAGTTCCAGAACTTAATCGAAAATTAACTCCTATGCAAAAAATTAGACATTTCAAAAATATGAGTAATTATTTACTTGGTGGAGCTTTTATATTAGGTTCAATAGGTGCTAGTATTTTAACTAAAAGAATTTAATATAAAATATTTTAAAGAATTAAAAAGAAACTAATTTCCTTTAATAGAAAACTTAGTTTCTTTTTTATATTTTTACATTTTTATATTTTTTTTAGAGAAAAGTCCTCTAATTCCACCAAATATAACTTCTAAAATAATTACACATCCTAGAAAGTGCCAAATATCTTGAAATATGAATTCTAATATTTCCATTATTCTAACCTTTTTATATTAATAATTCATAATATATTCATTATAGCTATTTATGCTACTAAAAATTTTCATTTATAAGATTAATTACCTCTTCTTTTGATAATTTTAATTCTTTCATTGATTTTGTGAATGTATTTACAGCCTCTGAAAGTAGCTCATTTTTTATTGTTTTTAATAATTTATCATTAGTTGTAATTTTACTTGGAAAATTTCTAATAGTTTCTATTATCCCCACTCCTTCCATTTCTCTATATGCTCTTTGCACTGTATTAGGATTAACTTTCAAACATTCTGCTAATTCCCTTCTAGAAGGAATTTCTTCCCCTGCACACAAACTTCCATTTACTATTGATATTTTTATATGTTTGATTATTTGAAGGTATATTGGTTCATTATCATTCACTTCAAAATACACTAAATTCCCTCCTTTACTTAGCTATCCTTTTAATACTCATATGATTATTTACTGAAATCTCCGATTCTATTGTATTATTATTAAGATTTATGACTTTAACCTTAGATTTATAGGTTAATTTATCAGTTATATCACTTAATACTACTAATTTATTACCATTAATCATATAGGTAGATATTTGGTCATCATAAGAAGAAACTTCTAATGAATTAAATGGTAAATTATTATACTCTTTAACACTATCATTATCTAAATTTATATTATATAAATTTGTTTTGTTATCATCAGTTTTACTAAAGATATTAAGTATATTATTTAAATTATCTATACTATAATTAGCACAATCTGTTTCTAATAGCAATTCTTTTTCAAAAGTATTTAAATTTATTTTATAAAATCTACTAATTAATGTCTCCTCTTCTTTTTCATTTGAGTTCTCCGCTACAAATGTATAAATATAATTATCCCCAATCCAAGCTACAGGATATTTATCTATATATGTTAAATCAAAACTTTTATCACAAATTATTTTTCCTATCGTTAAATCCAATTGTTTATAACTTAGACTTGAATATCCCTCATTAAAATTCACTCCAATAGTACTAAGTATATTACCCTTTAATTTCGCATCAAATAAGGAATTAAAATCATATAAATTAATGTTTAAGTCCTTTAATTTTAAAGTATCTTTTACAACATTTTTATCTTTATCATATCTATATATTTCAAGAAAATCTTTTTCATATGAATTGCTTGAATACTCTGTTGTCGTTGATGTAATAAAAGGAAATTCTGTGTCTAATCCCCATATAGTAGGACTTTTAAATTGTTTATTTAATATAGAATTTGAATTTAAAAGTTTAACAAATGTGTTTACTAAATCCTTATGCGTTTTTTGAAATTCTTTTGATAAATATATACCTGAATTATTTAATGTATAAACATCATTTATACTGTCTGTTCTCTCAGATTTTTGGATGTACTTACCATCTTGTATCATCCCAATAGGTCTAGTAATAGTACCCTGATAAAAATTAAAAAGTAATTCGTTATTCCCTAAACTTGCTAAGTTTCCTTTTTCAGTTGTTATTTCTATTTTATCTGATTTTTCTAATAAGTCAGGTACTAAATTCACACTTAATACACCTAAAGATAAAAGGCTAAGAATATATATTCCTATCTTCATTTTTCTCATTTAATTATCCCCCTATATAAAACTTTTTAGTAATTAAATATACATTTAATGTTGTAGCTATTATAATAAGAGATCCACACCAAATAGCTATATATGAATATAAACCAACTTCAAATCCTGTAAAAATATATATTCCAATAAATCCTTGTATTGCAAAATATATTAGTGAAAGTATAGTTCCTTTAATAGGTGCTATAATACTAGCTATACAAAAGAAAAATAAATTAATAATAACGATAATAGCCATTATTATAATAATTATTATAGTAATTCCATCAAATATAGAACTACCAAACAAATAATCAAAATATGAATTTGTTGATGAGCTATTCATAAAAGATTTAAATAGAACACCTACAAATAAATTTAAAACATTAAATAAGAAAAAGAATATTAAAGGAAGTATTAATGTAACTATAAATTTACTTACTAAAACATATAGTTTATTTGCTGGTAGCATAATAATAGAATAAAGTGTTTTATTTTTACCGAGTATTTCTGAATACCATATCCATAATATAAATATGATTGACAAGCTACCACCTAATATTAGTGTTAAAGATTCTAACATATATCTAGTGTTAGAAATTTTCATACCTATAAAATTTGAATACTCAAGACCATAATATGTGGTACTAAATGTATCTATATATTGAAAAAGAATTCCTAAAAGTTGTGGAATTATAAATAAAGCTATTGCTAACCACAGAACTTTTGAATTTTTTTCAAATTCAAAATCCAAAAATTTTAAAAATTTATTTCCCCTTAAATTTACTTTCAAAATAATCACTCCCTTAAATATATTCGCTATAAACTTCTCTCATTTTTCCAAGAATAGATAGTCCCTCTTCTTCTTTAACTTCTTCTACATTAAACTTTATAGCTGCTTTTCCATCTTTAACTAATATAACCTCATCAGCTATATTTTCTATTTCTTTTATTTCATGAGTTGTAATAAGAATAGCCATTTCATCATGCATATATCTTATAATTGAACCTATAAAAGCTTCTCTTGTAAATATATCTATTCCAGAAAATGGTTCATCAAGCAAAAGATATTTAGGATCTTGTGCAAAACCTAAAACAAGTTTTACTTTTGCTATATTTCCTTTTGACATTCTGTTAATTTTTTTATCCTTATCAATTTTGAGTTCTTCACACATTTTATTTGCTTTTTCCATATTCCAATTTATATAAAAATCACTCATATATTTAAAAACTTGAGTTACAGTCATATAAGAATAATGTATTTCAATATCAGGTACAAAAGCAATCTTGTTATAAGTTTTATTCGTAAGCTTTTCACCATCTATAAGTATTTCGCCAGCGTTCAATTTGATTATTCCCATAATTGCCTTTAATGTAGTAGATTTTCCTACCCCATTTAATCCTAAAAGAGCTGTTATTTTACCCTCTTCTATTGTTACAGTTAGTCCATCTAATGCATTATTTTTTTTGTACTTTTTTACAGCATTTTTAATCTCTATCATAAATCCTCCCTTACACTTAATGTATTAAATCACTAATACACAAATCACAAAAAAATATGTTTATCTTTGTTAAATTAAATAAATTTTATCTATATATGTATTATAGTATTAATACATATGATACTTCAATATCAAAACATCAAAATATTAAATCTTAATAAAAAAGTAATAATTAAAAATAATTATTTAAACTATTATTTAGACAAACCAATACAATCTATGTATAATGTATGTTACATGAACTTTTTATTACAAAATACTAAGTTTATCTGAAAAATATTATATATTAGGAGATTTTATGGATAAGCAATTAATTGTTAGAAATACGTTTGTTTTAATAGCAACAGTTCTAACTTTTATATCAGCACAATTCTATCTTGGCGCTGATAATATAATACTCAGCATAGTTGTTTTTCTTATAGCATTATTTATTCTAAATAAGGATTTTACAGGAAGTCCTATTAGAATATTTTTCAAAATTTTATCTTTAACTTTGTTTATAGGAGTAGTTCCTTATATTGCTAATCTAAATATGTTTGCAGGTTTTCCTATAAACTTTTTAGCAATTTTTATACTACTATATTTACTTGTATATAGATTGAAAAAATCTATATATTTCCCATTTTTATTAGGTTATACTCTACTTTTGTGTGTATCGCCTAAAGATTTAAATGGATTTTCCCTTAGAATAGGAGCACTAGTCGTTATAGCTATTGTATCATTCATAATACAAATAACTATTAATAGAAGGCGTTCTTATAAGAATAAACAAACACATTTAACTAATTTATTGGATATAATTTATAATTTAGCTGATGATGTAATTTATGAAAAAGATATAAATGTTCATAGAGAAAATTTTATAGATATAAGTAAAAAATGGACAAATGAAATATTTGAAACTAGAAATAATAACTTCTATTTAAATAAAAAAGAAGATATTGAATTAAATATTATATCCTCTTTAGAAAAATTAAAATTAGATTTTATACATATGAACTCTAATATATCTGAAGATTTAGAATTTGTATTTAAACTTAAACAAAGCTTGTGTATTTTAAAAAAATATGCAGTTGGAAAAATTAATACAACAAAACTTAATTCAGCGATACTAAATTCAAACTTTTTGATAGAAGAGGATATTTTAGACCATCATATACTTTACGAAATACAGGAAGGTATCATTATTTTAAAGAATTTATTAATAGAACTTAATATAACTGATAATGAAAAGTTTGGCTTTAAAGAAAAAACTCATGATTTATTAGAGTTTTTTAAAATTCTTAAAGGACATTTTAATACAAACTCAGTTAGATTTACCTTTGCTTTTAGAACAGCTTTAACTATATCGACTACGTATTTTTTAATTCAATATTTTCATATACAACATGGTAGTTGGATTATATATACTATAGCTTCTGTTAGTCAGCCTTATAATGATACCTTAAATAAACGAGGTTTTCATAGAGTAAAAGGTACAGTGCTTGGTGCAATACTATTTATGATTTTATTTACTATATTTAGAAATCAGTTTGAACGTTATATAATTCTTATGCTTACAGTTTATGTTAATAGTTTTATGAAAACTTATGATAAACAAATTACATATATAACTCTTCTTGTTTTAGGCCTTGCAAGTATGACAGATCCTAATGCTACATTTTTATCTTTCACTAGAATATATCTAGTGATAATAGGAGTTATTATTACATTAGTATCTGGGAAGATTATATTTCCATATTATATATCAAAAGAAACTAGATATTTAATATGTCAATATCATTCAATAAGTGAACTAGTAATTGATAAATTATTAAGTATAACAAAAGATGAAAAAAATAGACAAGAAATAAAAAACCAAATACTTTTGGCTAAATCTATAGAAAATAAAATACTTATAAATAATACAGCTTTAGACAATAAGTTATTAAGTAAATTTTTATATGAAGAAAGATATCTTTTGATAAAAGTACAGTCTATTTTAAATAGAATTGAATATGCTGATTTATCACTACAAGATAATAGAGATTATAGACTTGAAAAATTAAATGAAATGCGACAAAAATTATCGTCATTAAAAGAAGAGGAATTATTAAATGAAGAAATACCTCAAAGTTTAATTCCCTATTTTATAGAGACAAAAAAAACTAGTGAATTTCTAATATATAGAGATATATTAGAAATTCTAATCAATGCAAATACTTGCACAAATTTAAAAGAACAAATTTTGCATAGTTAACAAATAATATCCTAATACTTATTTCGAAAAATAAATAGGTATTTTTTGTTAAATAAATTTATATAGACTTGGAAGTTTATTTTTATTTTAAATTTCTAAGTCTATTTTTAGCAATATACCAATTTTAAATTATTTTCCAATTTAAATTGTATTAGTAATTTATTTGTTATAAAATTGTATACAGACAATAAGCAATATTATAAAGCTTATATTATAAAATTAAAGGAATGTGATATTAGTGTTTTTTAAAGATTTAAAACTAAAAACTTATATCATCTTAAGTACCTATATATTAATACTTGGAGCTATTCTAGTAAATTTCTCTAAACTTACTAGTTTATTTTCGTGGTGCTTAGATATAATTTCACCATTTATTTGGGCTATTGGAATCGCTTTTGTTCTAAATTTATTGATGAAATTTTTTGATAATAAAGTTTTAAAATTTATAGATAAAAGTTCTAAACCTAAAATACGTGCTATAAAAAGACCTATTTCGATACTTTTATCTTTATTAACTGTAATTGCAGTCTTAACAGGTGTTATAATTTTCGTTATTCCACAACTTATAGAAAGTGTTTCTAAGCTTGGTGAAAATATTCCAGCATATCTAATGCAGCTAGAAAAACTCGTGGAAAAATTACTTAAAAATGTTAATTCAGCTCAATTAAATGAAATGTTCAATAATATATTAAATATGTGGAAAGAAATTCTTGGTGTATCAACACAGGTTCTTACATCTTTCTTATCAAATGTAATAGATATTACTCTTAACGTAACAACCAGTATATTTGATATTTTTTTAGCAATTATTTTTGCAATATATATGCTTGCTAATAAAGAACAGTTAACAAGACAATGTAAAAAAATTCTTTATGCATTTTTTCCAAAAAAAGTTGCTAATAAAACTTTAGAAGTTGCTAAAATAGCTAATAAAACTTATGCTTCATTTATAACTGGACAATGTATAGAAGCTGTAATAGTTGGTACATTATGTTTTCTTGGAATGACTATACTTAGACTTCCATATGCCTTTTTAATAGGAACTCTTGTAGGTACAACAAGTATTATACCTATATTTGGAGCATTTATAGGAACTATCCCTTCATTATTTATATTATTTATGGTAAGTCCTATAAAAGCGCTAACTTTTTTAATTTTTATTTTAGTGCTTCAACAAATAGAAGGTAATTTTATATACCCTAGAGTTGTTGGTAACTCTGTTGGATTATCTTCTTTATGGGTAACACTTGCAATTCTTATAGGTACAAGTGTATATGGTATTGTTGGAATCTTTATAGGAATTCCATTATTTGCTGTTTTATATAAAGTATTTGGAGATATAACAAATAAACGATTAAGTAAAAGAAAAATAGATATAGAAAAGGTTAATGATGAAATTGAAGAAATAGTAGATGAAGAACTTACTAGCGATCCTATTACACATGATACGCTGAGTGAAAATCCTTCAGATAAAAAAGAGAAATAAAATCAGTTTTCATGCCATACACATTCTTCACAAAATCTTAACAATTCAGATGTATAATTAAAGCATAATTTAACTGTCACATTTTAAATTATCACACACATACACTAAAATAAGCTACTATAAATAACGAGATATTAAAAAATATCTCGTTATTTTTTATTCAAAAAATAATGTTATCAAGTTACGTTTACATTGTATCAGGATCATTCTTAAAAGTAACTTATAATACAAATAAAGAAAGATAATATTTTAAATTCAAAATATTACCTTTATTGTTATATTTAATTAAAAGATTTATTGTATCTAGATATAAAATTTATAACTATATTAGATAAATCTCCTGAATTTTCTTTCAAAGAAAGTGTTGGTAAACTTAAACAACTTCCAAATTCATATTGAGCAACACTTATAAATAACTTATTATTTATTTTTGTTAAAACAATTCCTATAGAAGTATCTCTATCTATATTTAAATTTCCAAAACTTAAAATATCTTCAGTATCACTTTCAAGATCCTCTTCAAAGTAATTATTTTCTATAATACCTTCTGAAATTTTATATTTTTTTAAATCAATAAATCTAAAAAATCTCATAGATTCGTCAGCTAAACACCCTAATGGAAAAAATATTGCTCCCTCTTCATTCTCTAATTTATTGATTAATCCTTCTTTATTTAATGGCTCATCAAAAAATATAGGTTCTAAAGTATTGTGATTTAACATTTCTACTATTCTTCCAAGAGGTTCTTTATTATTAATCCCAAATACTTTTCTAACATCCTTACTGTAGTCATCTATAAAAGTTGATAAATTAAATTCATTAAAATTAAAATTAATAGTTTTCATCAAACTCCCCCTTTAAGGCTTTTCTTCCTTTGATTTATTAACTTTAGTTTATTCCAAATTTACAAACTCAATATTACCAAACAATTAAAATATCTTTAACGTTTATTTTCTATTTTGTAAATATCAGTTTTAAATAATTATAAAAGAAAAGTGGCACTTTTTCTTAGAGGATAATTTAAGAAAATAAAAACTCATAAATAAATTGTATAAATACATTTATTTATGAGTTTAAAATTATTCTTCATCTTTTTTTTCAATTTTTAAATCTTCATTTTGATTTTCATTATCTAGGTCATCAAAACTTATTTTTACTTTTAACTTTTTTGAAAGTTCTTCTTGTAAATCATCTAAAATATTTACATTTTTAACTTTAAATTCTAAGCCCATTCACATCAGTCCTTTACGAATTTTTTTTATCCATTAGTTTAGGAACTATTTCATATTTTCTGCTATTTATAGCAAAGTTTAAATATTTATCAACATTTCTATTTGTTATAAATTTATTGTTTAGCAAAATATCTACGCCCTCTAAATCATTAGACTTTATTATAAGTTTTATAAAATTCACTTTGTTAGTACAAGTATTTTCATCTGCATGCTTAATATAAAGTTTTATAAGTTCGACATCTTCAGTATCTAAACTTTGCATTTTAAAGTTGAAGGCGAGATTTAGTTTATTTAATAAAGTTCCTAATTTATCAAGTTCTAAAATATTTTTTTCAATTATAATATTATTAATAAAAGCATTAAGTTTACTATCTTTATTTTCAATCTCTTTATTTATGTATTTAATTTTTTCGTTAAATGATTTATCTTCAAGAAGTTCTTTAGTGCTAATAATATTTTTTTTGAATAAATATTCTTCAAGTGTATCAAAATTACTATTCATAATATATAATCTACCTCAAATCTAATTTAGTATATATCGTATATTCTAACACTATTTAAAATATAATTCAAAACTAAAAATTTTCACCCAAATTATGTATTAGTTCATTATTTTTCCATCTTAAGTATTTGTTGTTATTTTAACAGAAAATAATATTTGCTAAAAATAGAATTGATTTATGAATATTCCTAAAATCTATATTTCGACACATTTTATATTCTATATTTAAATTTATAGTAAATCTATTAGATCTTATAATATCTTTAATATTTTTATCATTTACGGAATCAGGTAAAACAATAATTATTCCTTTAAAAAATTCACTAAATAAAATATTAACTGCTGAATTAGAGTTTGTTGTA
>NZ_JBOFKN010000143.1:0-1202 GCF_051657365.1 Paraclostridium sp. | reverse complement strand
TTATAGGTTCAAATCTTCTATATGTTAAACCTTGAGATCCTTTAGTTATTATAAAGTATCCCTTTTTATTTTTAAAAACCTCTTCACTATCTTTAGTTCCAAATATTTCTCCAATTTTACTTGTATCAAGATGACTAAAACGACGTTTATTTTTATCAGCTATAACTACAATATCAACATCTTGATTATTATCAACAAATACCTCTGCATATTTTTGTAGATTAAAATTTCCATCAATTATAGAATCTTTTACAAATTTAGTATTGGAGATTTCAAGAGCTACTTCACTTAAACTTCTTTTTACTTTACTAGTTTCATTATTAATCTCTGTATAAGTTATTATTCCTATAAGTAATATTAGCAAAGGAGAGGTTATCAAAATAGATAATTTAATAACTCTTTGCTCAAAACGGCTTTTCATTTATACCTCCGCAAAATAATTGTACTATTTTTTACCCTATATTTTAACTCATATATATAAATCTTTCTAGTAAATTTTGTTTCTAAAAAAGGAAGTGATAGATAAGCATTGAAAAAATTACAAAATGATTTTATTTAAGAGAATATTTAATGAAAATTTTATGGAGGATTAAGATGGAAATATTAGATTTAATTAAAAAAGCTCGTTCTCATAGAAGCTTCAAAAATATTAGTGTTCCAATGGATGATTTAATGAAAGTTATTGAAGGAGCCCACTTTTCATCAGCTGGTGCTAACAAACAATTTCTAAGATATGTTTTAGTAAATGATAAAGATATATGTTCTCGGCTTTTTAAAGATGTTGTTTGGGCTAGCCAAATAGAATGGAAACCTACTGAAGATGAAGCTCCAGGTGGATATATAGTTATATTTACAGATAATCCTCCTAAATTACCACTAAATTTTATATATGCTGATTGTGGTATAGCTCTTCAAAATATGAAATTAATAGCAACATCACTCGGATATGGAGTTAATTTCATGGAATCTGTAAAAAAAGATGATATTTTAGAAGCACTAAATATTTCAAAGGAGTATATTCCACTTTTTGTAATGCCAATAGGAGTACCTACAGATGAGGTTATTTTAACAGTAGTTGAAAATGAAAATATGAAGTATTGGAGAGAAAATTTAGAAAATCACAGTTATAAGCATTTTGTGCCTAAATTATCTCTTAATCAACTTATAATTAAGAAAATTTAAAAAATAAAAAGGAAGAAACC
>NZ_JBOFKN010000142.1:0-3055 GCF_051657365.1 Paraclostridium sp. | reverse complement strand
AAATTATAAGTGCATGTCCTTCGTTAAATGGGTATATGTCTAAAAAACACATAATTGACTCATCCTCATATATAATATTCGCTGGTAATTCTCCCTTAACAATTTTACAAAAAATACAATCCATAGTTTTTCCCCTCATTATTTCTTCTTGAAACTTAATAATTTAATATAATTGTTCAAAAACATAACGCCTTTATTACTATCCAATATATTACATTTATTATATCCTAATTTTTACAAATTAAAAAGACTATCAACAATCTCTAAAATTAACTTGCTGATAGTCTTTTAATTACGTATTATTTTATAAATAAATTCACTTTTATTTATAATTAGATATTAATTTTAATTACTTTCTCTAACCTTGTATAATCTTGCCCTTGTTGTATGTTTTCAAGATACATCTTTCCCCAATAATATAACATTTATAAATGCTAAGATAATATTGTAATAAAACGCTCATTTAAGAATGCACTAAAATGATTTTATAAAGTATAATTACCACAGATGTGTTCGGAGGTAATTATGATTATAAAAACAAATATTTATTCAGAAATTAAAATTAATAAATTAGAAGATCTTCATAAATTAAAACCACTTATGGAGGAGAATAACTTGAAAATAAATAAAAGCCAAATTGCAAGAGAACTTGGAGTTGATCCTCGTACCGTAGGAAAATATATAAATGGATATATAAAAACTACTAAACGCAATAGAAAATCACCAATAGATGAATTTAAGCCAATTATAGAATCACTTTTGGCAAATAAATCGGAACAAATTTTTTATTATAAAAGAGTATTATGGCAATATTTAACTGATAATTATGGATTAATTTGTGCACAATCTTCATTTAGAAGATATATATCTAGCATTCCAGAATTTGATGATTATTTTAAGAAAAGAAATCCTAATAAAATTACTACTAAATCTATTATGAGATATGAAACAGAAGCCGGTCAACAAGCACAATTAGACTGGAAAGAAAACTTAGAATTTAAACTTAAAAATGGTGACTATATAACTATAAATATTTTTGTGCTTATTTTATCTTATTCAAGATTTAGAGTTTATAGATTATCTCTTGAAAAGACGCAAGATATTCTCTTATCTTTTATAAATAATTCATTTGAAATTTTTGAAGGCGTTCCTAAAGAAATATTGACTGATAATATGAAGACGGTTATGGATATTCCTAGAACAAATTATAGTGCAGGAAAAGTAAATAATAGATTTCAACAATTTGCTAATGATTATGGATTCAAAGTTCGTCCCTGCATAGCAGGAAGACCGAATACCAAAGCTAAAGTTGAAGCTCCTATGAAACTACTTGATGAAATAAGAGCATATAATGGAACACTTAATTTTGAAGAATTAAATAAATTAATAGAAAAATTAAATAACAGAATCAATGGTACATGTCATACAAGTACTGGTAAAATTCCAATATTACATCTACAAAAAGAAAAAGATTTCTTACTTGCACTTCCTACAGATCAAATAAGAAATCAATATAATATCACGACTTCAAAAGTTAAAGTAAATAACCAGAGTATGGTTTGTTATAAATCAAACCAATATTCTGTACCACCAGAATATATAGGTAAAAAATTAACTCTTCAAGTATATGATAACCAATTACATTTGTATTATAACACGAATTTAGTAACTATTCATGAGATTAAAAAGCAAAAATTAAATTATCATGAAAATCATTATTTGAAAATTAGTTCTTTAACTTTTAATTATTCAAAAAATAAAATGGATGAAATAGCAAAAAATAATTTGAAAATGATTGGAGAAATTTATGGCAATGAATAGTTCTTATAATCAACTTATAAAAAATTTAGAATATTTAAAATTAAAACAAATGGTAACTCATTTAGATGATGTAATTGATTTTACCACTAAAAATAATTTGTCTTTTGTCGATGCGCTGATAAAGCTATCATCACATGAAATAGATTTTAAAGAAGCAAATATGATACGGTCTATGGTAAAAGTAGGAGCCTTTCCACATACTAAAGAAATTAAAGATTTTGACTTTGATTTCCAACCGGGGATAAACAAAGATCAAATTCTTGATTTTACGTCTTTAAGATTTCTTGAATCACAAGAAAATATTGTATTTCTTGGTTCAAGTGGAGTTGGAAAAACTCATTTAGCTACATCAATAGGAATTGCTGCCGCGAAACGTCGCTATAGCACTTATTTTATAAAATGTAATGATTTATTACAACAATTAAAGAGAGCTAATTTAGAAAATAGATTAGATTCAAGATTAAAGCATTTTAGTAAATATAGACTTTTGATTATTGACGAATTGGGATATTTACCAATTGATAAAGAAGATTCTAAATTATTTTTTCAGCTTATAGATATGCGATATGAGAAAAAGAGTACTATATTAACTACAAATATTAATTTTAACTCTTGGGATGACATTTTTTATGATCCTGTAATTGCAAATGCAATTTTAGATAGAGTTTTACATCACGCTCACGTAGTATCAATTACAGGAAACTCTTATAGATTAAAAGATCATCTTACATTTGAAGACAATTAAAATCTACATTCTTAAATGATCAAAAACTTACATTTTTAAGTTGACATTTATATTTAGTAAATAAATTTTCGAATTCTTGAGCATCAGAAGAATATATCTTATTTTGAAACATTATTCTAATTAAATATTTCTCATCTCTATCCATTTATATTCTCCTTTCTTACATATATAGCTTAATTTTATCGTATTTTGCTTAATAAATAAATACTTACTTGCTAATAACTCTGATTAATTATTATATGTTTGTTATTCATTCATAGACATACTTTTTTATTATCATACTAACTTTGTACAAATTATTTTTTATAGGAGGTATGTATACTTTAATTTCACTTATAATCTCTATTCTACTAAAATTTTCAATAAACAATATGTAATCAGCCTCATAAATTTGAACTTATTGAATAATACAAGCTTAAAGGTGTATAAAAGAATTTATGTCCTAATATATAAAAATAGCTATTATCAAGTAATAAAAATCAACTTGAT
>NZ_JBOFKN010000141.1:0-17504 GCF_051657365.1 Paraclostridium sp. | reverse complement strand
TATATACTTTAAATTCAAACTCATTCGATGAATTGAATTTTTATGTAAAAGAATTTCCAATTATTAATCAGAAATTTATTAATCAAAAGTATGACTCTAAAGAAAATTTAATATTTAATATTCAAAATGAAATTGGAATTGATAAATATAGTACTTTTAATTCTTTAATTTCTCAAAAAATAAACTATGTTTATCCTAAAAACTACGAACTTCAAGAGTTTTATATTCCAACAAATGAAGAAATAAGGGAATTATTATTTATAAAAAATAAAAAATATGAAAATTTAGATACCCTAGATTATGAAGTAAAAAAAATTATAAACAATAATCAACTATCTCTTATTACAAAATCTTTAATAAAATATAGAACAGACTTTGGAGAGAAAATTGATAAAAGTGCACCATTCGTATTTAAATTTACACTTATTTCTTTCTTCTCTTTTTTTCTTTTAATTTCAATAAAGAACAACAGAGAAGAAAACGTTATAAAAGAAAAACTTGAAGAAAAACAGAATGAAATCAAATTAGCAGAAAAAGAAAATCCATTAAAAATAGGGCCTATATGGGAATTGGGACGATTAGAACTTGGAGAAAATATAACTCAAGCAAGAAAAAAAGCAGATCTTATTTTTTATTTTAGTATCGCCTTTATAATAATTGGTTTCATTGGTTTATGTTGGTCTATTTTTTTACTTTTTAGTTCCCAAATAAATATATCTATCTTAATAGCTGTTGGATCTATTATCCTTGAGTTTTTTGGAGGAACTTTTATATTTTTATATAAAACAACAATAAGTCAATTAAATAAAAATATAGAAATATTGGATAAAATAAATAATGTAGGTATGTCACTAAGAATTCTTGATTCTTTAGACCCTTCAAGTGAGGTATTCAAGGCGAAAATAGAAATTTCTAAATTATTAATAAATTCTAAGTAAAATTTTTGATTTATCAACTCGTTCTCAAAAGTCTAGTTTTAGTTAAAAAATAGACTTCTCATAATTTTATTTAAAAAAAGAGAGGAAAAGAAAATCCTCTCTTTTTTGTACTTAATTTCAATTTTAAAAGTTGTTTTTTGTGATATTTCCATTATATAGCTATTATCCTTATAAAACAAGGGTATATTTATATCAAAATCTTTTTTCAAAGGCTTTAAAATCGATATTAGAGCGTCATTTTTTTCTTAGTTTAAGAACTTGTTTAATTTTTTCTTTTCCTTAAGATTTTTTTAATCTTTTTTTGTATTTTCTGTTTTTTCTCCATTTTTTTCTACTGGATCACTCGGAATATCCCCAAAAGGAAAATAATTATAGTCTATATTTTTCATAATTCGCCTCTCTCTAAAGAAATTTCTTTTTTATATTTATAATATGAGTTTCTAGCAATTTTTAAAAGTTCCATTAATTCCGTATCTTTTAAAGTTCCATTGAAGTCTTTAGATAATTTTTGAATTTTTTCTTTCATTTCCTTTGATTTTTTAGTTTCAAAAGTAAGTCCTTTTTCTCTTCCAATTTTACTACCTTTTGCTTTAGCTACTGCCATTCCCTCTTTTGTTCTTTGTTGCAAGTCTTTGACTTCTTTTTCTGATTGTTCAAATGCGATTCTTATTTGTCTAGTAGCCAATCTTTTTAAATATTCTCTTATACCTCTCATAATTGTTTCATTAAGGTCTATATCATCTGTTTGAATGTTATCGTTTGTTTTTAATTGTTCTTGGTATACTTCTGTATTTATATACCCCTCTTTTAAAAAAATAAGATTTATTCCTGTTTCCAATAAATCCATATACTCATTTATACCTTCCTCAGCGTTTCTACTCATTCTACTAACTGAATCAAATATAATTGTATCATTTGTTTTTAAATTTTTTTTAAGTTTATTCCACTCTTTTCTGTCTGTTGTTGTTCCTGTAAATTGTTCCTGGTATATTTTTGCATTTGGATACTCTTTTAATATATTTTCAATTTGTCTAGTTATACTTTGAGTTTTAGTTGATATTCTACAATAACCATAAATTTTATTCATTTTTCACCCCTTATAATATTAAAATAAGCGTTCGTTATTTTTAATACTTTAATTATATAGTTATTTCCACTTTAAGTCAATACTTTTTAATACTTTTTTACATACCTCATTTTTAATACTAAAAATATTATGACAATCACACTTAATCCTACAAATACATTCCCATTAAAAGTACAGTTATTAAAAACATTAATAATTATCATGTCGTTACCTCCATTAAATTTAAATTAAAAGAGTTAACGTTTCACAATATTTTAAAACGCCCTACCAAGAGACATCTTTATTCTTACAAAGATAAATTTTTAAAATAAAAATCAATTTATCTTTATAAAGACTAAATTTATCCTAGGAGGTTGTATGATTTCAATTAAAATATTACTTTGTTTTTTAAGCTATTGGTTAGAGTTACCAATAGATATAGATACATTGGTATATCAACTTATAGAAGTTTTAATACTAAAAACAAAAAAGAGAGTCTAAAAAGACCCTCTTTAGGCTTCATTATTGGTGAAGAGTGTAAGATTCGAACTTACTGTGCAAGTCTATTTAAAACAGATATCCTGGGTTGGTCGTGTCGAACTCTTCACTTGACAGCACATATACCTACACTCCACTTTAACATTAAGTCTATCATCAAAACCACCGTCCCCTCAAAATATCCACAGTCCAAACAAAGTATGAAACTCATATCAATCTGAAAAAGAAGAGAAGCTATGACAACCCCAAAACTATCTGATAAACTAGCAAATTGCTATTATATCTAAATAATAACATTTTTTTACATTAATTTCAATAAAACATCTAAATAAGGAAGTGCCAACAGTCATATTATATCAAATATATATTTTCCTCCCGCTTAAAGGCTCTTATATCAATATTTAAGCCTTTTTTATTTTTTTATTGCTTTTTATCTTTAGCTTTTATACAATACCCTTAATCATAGTTATACCTATGTACATTTATTCGTTAAAATAAGGGTTAGTCTATGCCCTTATTTTTTTGTTTAAAATAAAAGAGCCACAAAGGCTCTATTTCAATATATTCATTTTTAACAAACTTTCATATTTTAACTTAATGTTCTCTTTTTTATATGCTTAACTCCAATTTATTATCTACTTTTATTTTTAATTTTGAAAGTTTTTCTCTTCTTGGTAATATTTGAACTTTTTCACATTCTCTGCATTTTTTCAAATTAATCCCTCCATAAAATTTTTTAGCTATTACAAAATAAATATGATCAAGTTAGAATAAACTATATTATTTAAGTCTAAAAATCGCTAAAGCTGTTTTAATCGTTAAACAAACGACTAAACGGTTATAGTCATTTTATTAAACAACTGTTTAACTCTTTATATTAACAATCCTAATATTACTCTACTGTTTAAACTCTAAAGTTTAGTACTCACGATTTAATCATGAATATTAGACATAATATAGCATAAATATGTCTCTTTCTATTTTCTTCATCTAACTATTGATTTTATTATATTTATAAGCTATTGGACTAACGACTTTAATTAATCAAAATGTGTTCTTCGTGTTTGTTTAAAATCTTGTTTAAAAAACACTGGCATTTGGAAGCAATCTACCGTATTCAAAATACTGCTTTTTTGATTCTTCCAATAATTGATTTAAAACATTTTCAAAGTCCATAAATATTCTTTTTCCTATTTCACTTTTACAAGTCAACTCTTCTATTTGAATTAATAACTCTCTCATTTTTTTATCATTTTCACTTACTTTATCTTTTATCAAATCACAATCATATGCTTTACTAAGAAAATCATAAATATCTTGTTCTACCATTATTTACTCAACTCCTTAGCTCTTGCTATTTCCTCTGCTTTTAATTGCTTTAAAGTCTTATTTCCAACTAATTCTATTAACTTATTTAGCTCTTTATAGCTCATTGTTTCACACTCCTAAATTTTAATTTTAGGAATAAAAAAAGGTACTACTCAAAAAGTACCTTTCCCCTATTATTTATTTTATATTTAATAGTGCCAGTATCAAAAATATTAATAACAATATTCTAAATAACTGGATATAATCAACATATATTTTCATCATTTAGAAAATTACATCAACTTTTATATTTTTATTATTTCTTAATTCTTTTACTATGATATAACTTATTAAATCTTGTTCCGTTGTTAGTTCTAGAATGTATTTTTCTTTTTCTTCTTTGGTTTCAATCTTTTTAAATTCTAAAACACCATCTCTTTTACCTTGCCAAATAATCAAATATTTAGATATATTTAGACATGAAGTAACTTTATTGACTCTGTTCATCCTTAACCTCTCTATAATATACCATCGTATTATCTTTTCTGTCTTTCATGTAACACTGGGGTATAATTCCTTGCTTTATCATTCTTTGACAATCTCTTTCAAAGAAATCACACATCTTTTTATCAGCTGTTCCACTACACCAATATCCATTTAATACCTTGTAGGTTTTCCCCTCATATTCAAAGGTTGCCCCTACTGGTAAATTTTTTATTTTTTCCATATTTCTAACCTCTTTTCTAGGTAATATAAAAAGTCCTAAAGATTTTCTTTAAGACTTCCCTTTCTTTCTCCTATTTTGAAGATCTATTTTATTTACAATTAAAACTCTTTAGATTTTTATAAATCTTAGCTTTTTTAGACTCTTAGGTTTTAACTCTTTCAATGGACATGAAAAAATATACAAAACACCATTTAAGCCCTTATTTTATATAGATTTATAGCTTTTGTTTTTCCACACTTTTTTGACTAAAAGGGGGCTTAGTTGCCCCCCTTTTCCCTCTTTTTTTGTGGAACTTTTATTTCTTTTTTCCACGTTCTCTATCTATCTTATCCCAATCTCTTTCTTTACCTCTAAATCCCAAAACGGCTTTTGATATGATTTTATGTTGTTTGGTTAAACTCTCTTTACTTTCAAATTCTAAAGAACTTTCTTGCCTATATCTTTTAAGCCATGTTTTAGAATCTTTCAAGCCTACAAAGGAAAAGACACCATCAAAAATTTTTTTAGTCAAAAATAAATCGCCGTTATAGTGTACAAAGGCTTTAAAATGTGAATATTTATTTTCTCTTATCGCTTTTGTTATTCTATCACAGATTAATTTTATATAAAGATTTTCCAGTTCCTCAAAGTGATTTAAACTATTTTTCAGCTTTAATTCAATAGCTTTTATTATTTCCAGTTCATTAACTCCCTTTGGAATCCTTTTTACTTTTAATTCTATTCGTGTATTATAGGGGTAATCTTCCTCTAAGGCTTTTTTATCGTAAATACAAACATCTATTTCCCTATTCTTTATCATATAACTTCTAGTATTTAAATCATAAAGATTTTCAGTTCTTATTACCTCTTTTTCGTTAAGCTCTATCCCTAAAAGTCCGACAATTATATTTGATAGCTTTTTACTTTTCTCAAACTCTCTCATACTATCAATACACAAGTCTAATCTTTTATTTTTAAAGTCTACTACTTGCACCCTCTCCATTATACCCCTCTTAGCCTTTATATAGCTTTTTAAGTCTTTATAAGGCTCTCTATCACTATTAGAATTATGAATATTAACTTTTATTCTGTATAAATTATCTTTATATGAATTAATTGTAATTACTGAATAACTATTTTTTTCTATATCTTCCCTAGTCATAGGGGTTAATATTTCTAAAGTTTCAGTATCTATTGTCGCAAAATCCTTTTTATTTTTACGATTTTGGGTTGTACTTTTTAAGTATTCTTTTTCCAAAGTCCTCGCCCCTCTCCTATTTTCATAAAAGGGGAAAGGATTGACTTTTAAATACCCTTGTTTTTGTAACAAAAATATGATAAACTTCAATTACCAGTTGAGAGTTTATCTTTTTGTTATAAAGCAAAAGATAAAGTCAATCCAAAAGGTTACTATTTGCAGTAGTAGCCTTTTTTTTATTCCTTTTCTGTTGATTCTTCTGAACTCTTTTTTCTGATAGTAATTTTTTTTGTTCTAGGACTATAAGTTATTTCCATTGTTCTATCGTCAGTTTCAACTCCCATATGTTTTAACCATGAATATGGTAAAAATATACGAGGTGTTACTCCGCCAGTTCCGCCAGTTCCTAATGTTACACTTACATCTCTAGTTTCTTTTACTATTTGTTTTTTTTGAGTTCTCTTTTTTTCTTCCAAATTTTCACCCCCTTGTTTTGAGGTTAATTGAATTATACAGCCTGTAAGTCTTTAAGTCAATTATTTTTTTATATTTTATTTTTAATAGTATATTAATACCGTTGATTTTACTAACTTTATACTTATAAAAATTTTTTTGATTTCTTACTTTTACAAATACATTTTTTGTAAAAATAATAATTCATTCACAAAGCCTACCACCACCCTAGTGGATTAAAGAAACAATTTTTTTCATATTTTTTATTATTATAGGTTTTTTCTTCCGAAGATGGAACTGGAATTAATAAAAGTTCCTACTTTTCCAACTCCAAGCAATAAAAAAAAGCTGAAATTAATCAGCTTTATGATACACTTTTTTTAGCTTTTCTAAATCTTCATCATCTATTTCTAACAAAAATAGCTTATTTTTAAAAAATTTTTTTAACTCATCTTTTTCAAGTTCATTCAATTTAATTAATTTATCTTTTTGCTCTTTCGATATATTTGGTAGCTCTCCTAATAATATATTTTGCAATTCTCCTAAAATACCTTCTAAAATTTCTTTCCGTCCTTCAATCGGCAATAAACTTAAAACTTCTTTTAATGTTTTCATTATTCCCCCTAAATTTTAATATTTGTGATTGTTTCACGATCTTATTATATATCTCATTACTCAATGCTTGTCAATAAAAAAGAACCCATTTTTATGAGTTCTCTTAACTTTAATATTTAAAATTATCTCTACTAATTTCTAAACTTATAAAATCACAACAAGAATTTAAATACCCTAATTTTGGATTTGGTACTGGAGATATTTTATTTTGATAAATTACTTTAGAGTTTGTAACTAATCTTTTATGTAACTTTTTAATTTGGTTATATTGTTTATTTAAAAGGTTTCCGTATTTCTTCTCTTCAAGTTTAATATCAATATACTCTATATCTTCATCAGTAACTGGTATCATATTGGATAAAAATATTTTTCCTAAACTCTTTCTATCAATATGATCTTTTAATTTTTCTTCTGGTGTCAAACTTATAATACTTTTTGTATACTCAACTTTTTCTTCTAATGTTTCAAAATCTTCTAATCTCAAAATAGTAAAAGTACTCTTTTTTAATTCACCAGTTAATGGATTATAGTCATTTTCTTTTGGAGAACTCAATGGAATTATATATTTAAATTTAGATATTTCTAAAAGTACTCCAATATAAGCTCTTGTTCCCCCATAATTAAGCAATACTTTACTATCAATTTTTCTATAGTAATTTATAAGTTCATTTCTAACCCTATAAAATTTTAATTCCTCCACAATACCCTCCCTAAAAAAATAAAGTGGGAGCTTTTCCCACTTTTTTTACTCCTCTTAAGGCTGAGAGTATTCCTAGTTTTTTCGTTCCCTCTTAAAGGCTGGGGTATTCCTAGTTTTTTCGTTCCCTCTTAAAGGCTGGGGTATTCCTAAAAATTAAACTCAAACTATCATTTTTGAACTAGGTTATAGTTTCCTATATTTTCTATTATTATACATCTTTAGAAAATAGAAATCAATTATTTTCTTGATTTTTAATGTTAATCTTCTGTATATTTTTGTATTTTCTTCTTTTTCCTTTCTTGATTTTATTTTTCTATATAACAAATCTATTTTTTTAACTACAATATCCGAATATAATTTCTCTTCCATGAAAATACCTCCAATATTTTTTATATAAAGTATATTGGAATCCAGGATAAATTTGAAAGTTTATTTTTGTAAAAAATAGAGTTTTAAATTTATCCTACCTTGTTCGCCCAATTTCTCATTTTTTGAGAAACTGGTAAGCGTGCCTTTTGATTTTTTCAAAAGGACTACTTTTATTTTTTATGATTCAAAATAAAGTTTATGTTTTTCACGCTGCAATTCTCATTTTTGAGAAATGCGTAAGCGTGCCTTTTAAAATTTTTTTAAAAGGACACCCAAAGGGTTAAAATCATTTAAAGCTATTATTTACCTTTTAAAGCCTTTTAAATTTCCCTTTAGTATTTACACCTATTTTTATTTAAAATCTTATTTTGAGTATACCTACACAAAATAATTAACTATTTTTTAGATACTTGTAAAATAAAAAAATATCCAGTATCAAAACTAGATATTTTCAATTAATTTTTATTGAAGTTTCCACTCTCCAAACTTCACCCATTTATTTGCTTTTTTTTCATAAATAACTATTTTTCTATTTTCTCCTAAATACTTAATCAAACCATTCAAACAATTAAAAGCACTTTCATAATCTTTTAGCTCTTTAGATTTTAGTATGGTTTCATTTTCTGATAGTTCAACTTTATACATTAATTGCCCCTTTGTTCATTTCTTCCAATAGCTTTTTAATTTTATGTTGTCTTGCCATTCCTACAAGTTTTTTTCCAGTTTTAGAAATTAAAAGACTTTCGTCAATATCTTCAGTTGTATATATTTTAGTTTGTACATACTCTTTTGAAATATCTTCTATAACCTCATATTTAGCCTTATTTATAAAGTCAAAGGATTTTCTCATGTAAATATTATGTTTTTCTCCTAACCGTTCTAAATAGTCTTTATATAAATTTTCATAGTCTTTTTTAGATATTTTTTTTAATTTTACAATTGGATCACTTGGAATATTTTTTACTGTTTTATTTTTTTCTAACTCTTGAATCGTATTTTCAAGTTGCTCTCTTTCATGCTCTTGTAGTTCTTTTTCTCCAAGTGTTGCCTTTTTTTTCTTTACTGGTTGAATATCTATAATATTATCTTTTTTCTTTTCTTTTTTACTTTTCCATGTAAATACTAAAGTTTCTACATTACGCCCTTTTTTTAACTCTGTTAGTTCTAATTTATCAAAACTTTTTCCTAACTCTTCTAAACAAGGTTTAAAAATCTTTTGTCTAATATTTTTCATTAAATAAGTATTAGGAATCCCCATTATTTCCCTAAAATCATTAATTTTTACAATATATTCTCCTGTACTTTCCCATTGTTTTAGTAACCTAAATAATGTTTTGGAATATCCTCCTCTTAATTCAACTAATTCTTTTAGCTCAAAAAATGTAAATTCTCCCATTATTTCTTTTATCAAGTGTTTAAATCTTGGGTTAATCTCAATCTCTACAACCTTTCTTGTAGGACTTGTTACTATATCCCCAAATAAACTAAAAGCTACATAATCGCCATTAATGTCTTGAACCTCTTGAACTAAAGATTTTAACTTTAAATTAAGTCCTCTTATATTCTTTATTAATCTTGCTTCACTTCTATTTTTTACATCAATAAGACTTTTAAACTCACCAAATTCTAATATCATCTTATTTTCTTTTTCATCTCTAGCTTTTAACAATAAACTAAAAAAAATATCAATTTCCAATTCTGTAAAATTCCCAATTTTTAATTTATTTATATCGTTATGATATTTAACTATTTCCATTTTCCCCCCTTGTTACATTGAGTTACTTTTCGATAGATTTATTCTTATAAACACAATATACATCACTGGAAAGGTAACTGTCAAGATTTATAGTTACTCTTTTGTTACATTAGGTTACTCTAATTGTTACATTGAGTTACTCTTTTGTTACATTGAGTTACCCTTTTGTTACATTGAGTTACCCTTTGCCCTCTGAACTTTCTCTCTACTTGCTGAAATTGAGTACCCCTAAAAGTATTTAAAATATTTAAAATATATTTAAAAGGGAAAATCTTAAAGTTACTATTGAAAAAATCAAAGTCAAAAAACTAATTTTTTAAATAGTCAATAAGTTATGTTTAGATATTAAATTTTTTCAAAAAGGATTTAGCAAACGATCCAAACCAAAATATAAAAAAATATTTCTAGTAATTCCAATTAACCAAAATAAATTTACTAAAAATATTCTAAACTAATTTTCTAAATCCAAAATAAAATACTGGCAACAGTTACAAAATAAATTTTGACGTAGAGGTTTGAAATTGAATAAATTTCACGAACCGCTAAACGTGCCTTTTAAATCTTTTCACGTCAGTTTTTCAAGAATATGAAAAACGAGGAGACGTGTATCTTTAAACCCATGTTTAAAAATATGTTTAAATCAATTCTATGGTATCAAATAAGCTTTTGGAAAACTTTTTAGATAAAATATGCACTTAAGAACAAAACACACCTTTAAATCAATTTTGTGAAATATAGCAAGATATATAAAATGTAATTCTTTGTAAAATTGATTTTAATATAGGTGTAAAACTTAACACGAATATTTTATGCTTAAACTGTTTAAAATTGTTTTTTGGACAGAATAAGAGCTTTTAAATTGATTTTTTAATGGGGTGTATCTAATTAAAATCACATATTTTTAAATTTAATAGTTTTTAGACTCTAAAATTAAATCTAAAATCCTTAAATTTTTGCTTAATAAAAATTTCTGATATACAACCAAAAGTAAAATAAAAATTTGTATAAAAATGTTTTTCCAGTAGGAGAGGAAACAAATAAAAACTAAAAGTTCACGATTAGGAGTTTCTCAAATTGCATTTAAGAAACCCAGTAAAACTGGACTTTGGCAAGTAGAGAAAATTAAAAACACTAGGAATTATATCCCAGTGTAAAATTACTCATCTTCTAAGTTTAAAAAGCTACCAAACGAAAGAGAAAAATCAACTTTACTTTCCTGTACATCCAAAGGATAATCAAGCTCTATCTCTCCAAAACTTCTAGTATAAGCAACATATTTTACATTAAATTCTTCTTGAATACTTTCTAACATTTTTTCAAGCATTTTTTTAAGCCTTTTTTTTCTTTTTATAGATTTAGTTGCCTTAATTTCAAGTTCTAATCGTTCTCTTTTTTCATTGATTTTTTCCATAGAAATAAAATCATCAGCAACAACCACTTTTTCAAATTCAAGCCCTTTAGTAGAGTGAGCAGTCATAAGAATAATATCAGCATTTTTCATATCTTTAACCGCTACATCTTTTAGGTTATCAATGATTTCTGGAATATCATCCTCATACTTATCTACAAGCATTATAGACAATGATAACTCATTATCAAAAATGATACCTTTGTCGTTATCTTCTTTGAGTTCTTTAAAGTTTTTATAAGGCATAAGAGATTGATTTTTATTTTTATCAGAAAAAGCCCAAAACTTGTAAACATCCATTAAAATATCAAATTTAATATTTTCGGGTATGTGTATTTTTTTATGTAAATTCTCTAAAGCAAATAAAATTAAAGTTGAGTTTGCTCTAGCTAAAAAAGTGAATTTTTCATTTTGATTAACGTTTGGAACGATAACGTTTTTGTTGTTTGTCCCAGTTAATTCAATGGATACATTATTTTCTTTGTAAAAGTTTTTAACTATGTTTTCAATGCCTTTTCCAATTCTAAAGGAGTTAGTCAAAGAATACTTAGTTCCATTGACTTTATTAAGTGAATTTATAGCACCTCTCCACATATAAATTTGTTGGAAACTATCCCCAACAAATATTTTTTTAGAGTTAGGGAATTTAGTTTGAATAATTTCAAACATAACAGGGTTAATGTCTTGTGCCTCATCAATAAGAATAGTGTTGTATTTATTGATTGTAGGGGCATAACAATGAAAATCTTTTAGAATAAAATCAAAATTTCTACTGATATTACCGCTAGCCATTCCTTTTAAGACTGTAATAATAAACTTTTTAATACCTCTTTGAAGATTTTCGGGGATTTCATCTTTAACCTCTTTTGTAGAAACATTGTTAATGCTAATTAATAGCTCTTGCAAATAAGATTCAATAAATTGATCTAAATCTGTGGCAAGATATTCAGAGTTTAAAAAAAGATTATAAATACTGATATATTCTTTAACAATATCTATTTTTAAATTAAGTTTTTGAGCTATTTCATGGACACTAATGTTTTTAATTTCCTTATTTTTCAAAGGTGTAATTCTATTTCTAAGACAAAAAGAGTGAATAGTAGAAACTTCAACATTAGGAATATTTAATTTCATTTTCTTTTCGTGGGCATCCTCTTTCATTTTCTTGTTAAAAACAAGATAAAGAAACTTTTCTTTAGGATGTCTTTTAATGTATTCAAAAAGGGTAGTAGTTTTACCACTTCCCGCAACGGCTTCAATAAGCATAATATCATCATTAGCATTAAAAATAAGCTCTTGTTCCTGTGTAAATATCATATAAACTCCTTTAAATTATTATATTTATTCTAAGCTTTAAGACGTAGTAAAAATATAGTTTTTATAAAATAATTATACACTAAACATATTTTCAAACTAAGAAACTTTTAAAAAAAATAAAAAAACTGGGAACTTTATCCCAGTCTAATATTTTAAATTATAGTTTTTCTAATAATTTATATTGAATAAATTTTTGAGAGTCATTATTATCAAAAATAAAGACATTTTTATTTTCTTCATCAACTTGAACGTCAACACTCTTAGATAATTCATTATAACATAATAATTCAAATTTATATCGACCTAACTCACGCAAATTTTCAGAATCTAAAATAATTAGAATATCTTTTTTTATTTCAATCTTTTTTTTTATTCTATAAACACTGTAGCAATTATTAGGGCATACTTCGCCATATTTATAAACTTTATTACAACTAGGACAAATTTTTTTCAATTGATCCCTCCTAAATTCAGCTATTATAATTTTTGTTTTTGTAATTTTTTAATTTTAATTTCTTTTAACTCATAATCAAAACTAACCTCAACTTGTTTATTTTCGATATTTAAACCCATATGTTTAGCCCAACTCATAGGAATACACAATCTTGAACTCAAACTCCCAGAACCCGATTTATGTATCATTAAATTTAAAATTCTAATATCTTTTCTAGGTTTCATAAAGCACCTCGCTAAAATAAAAAGTTGTTTACAGTGGGACACTTTTAAGTTGTTTTCCCTCAACAAAAACATAGTATATTTAAAGCCCCTATGTGGGTTCCTACCCTGTAACAAGTAAGGTCTATCCTCCTACTCAGATAGTCGAGATATATTTTAATATATTTTTTAATAAATAAAAAATAATTTTAATTACTTAAAAATTTATTCAAATAAATAATTCTAAGTTAATATAAATTCTTGTATATACTTCTGTATTCATTTTTTCACAAAATCTTCAAACTAGCTCAATAAATTCAATAGTTTAATCTCAAAAAACCACATTCATTTTTTCTATATTATTTTTTATAGATTATAATGAGTCTTAACAATCTGGTTTTTATAGAGTATTAATCAATTAAAATATAAACTATTGTATAAATATAAATTATTGTATATACTTCTGTATTCGTTTTTTCAAAAAATATTTAAACTAAGTCAACAAAATCAATAGTTTAATTTCAAAAAACCACATTCATTTTTTCACAGATATTTTTGATTAATGATTTTTAAGCCATTTGCGATGAAGTTGTGGTATATTACAACCAATCACCTTAAGAAATCATCAAATATATTATTAATTTTCTAGAGCCATTTGCGATGAAGTTACGGTATATTGTAACCAATCACCTCTAAGTTAATATAATAATAAATATTGTATATACTTCTGTATTACTTTTTTTCAAATTTTTTCAAACTAACCCAATAAATTCAAGGGTTTGACTTCAAAAAACCGTATTACTTTTTTCACATTTATTTTTTTTGTAGATTCTAACTATTTTTGATGAAGTTGTTTTTACAACCAATCACATTAGAATCTATTTTTAAGCCTTATTTTAAAACCTTTTAATGTTTTGTGATGAAGTTTTAACTTAATATAACCAATCACATTAAAAAGGATTTTACACAGTATACTATTTTTTTTGAAAAAATCAATTTTATCTAAAGGTTTAAGAAAATCTAATAGAAATATAATGTTTTTTTAGAGTTGTTTTTTAAAAAATAAAAGTTTATAATCTAATTAACAATTAGAAAAATTAGATACATGGGAACTGAAAAAGAAAGGAAATTAAACCCTTTCTTCTTTTTATTTTTTGTGATTGTTAAGAGCAAATATTAAAAAATAGAGGTACGGAGGTGTACAAATGAATGAATTAGTAGGAGTTAGGTTTCAAGTTGATACTTCAGAAACCGAGAAAAATTTTAAAAGATTAATTTCTACCACAAATAATCTTAATAATTCAATGACTTATGCAATAACAGGCGTAAATACTATCACAGAAGCTTTTTCTAAGCAAAATACAAAAGTTAGAGAGCTAGAGAGCTTATATTCTTTAACTGGAAAAGAATTAAAAAAAGCTAGCGAAGAATGGTATCTGTTATCAAAAGAAACTGGTGTTTCTAGTGAAAAATTAGAAGATCATAGAAAAAAAATAAATGAAGCAAGTTTAGCACATCAACTAATGGGAGAAAAGCTTGAAAATAATAAAAATAAATTAAAAGAATTAAGAAAAGAAAATTTAGGAGTAAACGAATCTTTTAAAATGCAAAATATAGATTTGTTAAATCAAAAAAGTTTTGAATTAGCAAGAGGATTTACTCATATAGGTACATCATCAAAAGGCACAAGTGCAGATTTATTAGCTTTAAAAACCAATATAAATATTTTAAATGGTTTTGTAAAAACATCTGAAAATAATATAAAATATTTAACCGATGAATACTCTAAATTATCTCAAAACACTGGGATAGTAAATAAAGATTTAGAAATTCATAGAAAAAAAATTACTCAAGCAACATTAAACCATAATGATATGACAAATAGATTAGGCTATTTAAACAACAAATTAAGGCAAACAAATAATAATATTAATACATTATCAAATAGTGCCAATAGAAATGGGAATTCATTTGGAATATTGGGTGCTAAAATGTTAGGTTATGTTGGTGCAGCCGTTGGAATAAGAGAGATTATTAGTCTAGGTAAAAAAAGTATTGATATTAATTCAAGTATGATTGAAACGCAAGATAAATTTAATATTGTATATGGTGAACATAGTAAAGAAGCTAATAAGTGGGCGAAGAATTATTCTAATGTATTAGGAATGTCAGAATTAAAAACAAAAGAAGCCATGGGTAATATTCAAAATTTGTTTACAGGATTTGGAATGGATAGAAAATTATCTAAAGATTTATCTAAAGATATTCTAATGTTATCAAATGACTTAGATTCTTTTAATAATTTGTCCTCTAAAGGTATTGATGTACATAAGACAATGCAGTCTGCGCTAATGGGAGAGTCCGAAGCAGCAAAAACTTTGGGAGCTGCACTTACTGAAAAAGAACTTAATAAAACTGCTGAAACAATGGGATATAAACAATATTCCTCAAAAATGGAAGAAACTACAAAAATTATGATCAGATTGAGAACTATCCAAAATCAGAGTAAAGATGCTATAGGAAATACTGTTATAAGCTTAAATACAGAAGTTGGAAAAAGAAGAGTACTGAATAATGAAGTTGAAAAATTTCAGAATATGTTAGGTGAAAAATTAATGCCATTACAATTAAAATACCTTGATACAGGAGCAGAAACTCTTAAATTTTTAACTAATAATGCAGACGCAATAATAAACGTAACACAGGCTCTAGGAGTAATGGGGAGTAGCTATGGAGTATATAAAGGAGTTGGAGCAGTTATTAAAGGCTATGCAAAGGCTACAGAAACTTTATCAAAAGTACAACAAGGTCAAACAGTAGTTACAAATCTATTAACTTTAGCTCAACAAGGTTTAAGTGTAGCTTATAGATCCAATCCAATTGGATTTGTTCTAGGAGGAATAACAGCTGCGATTGGAGTAGGATATTTACTTTATAAAAATTGGGATACTCTTAAAGAAAAAGCATATGGATTATGGTCCGCTATGGAAAATAACCCTTTTGGAAGAGCTGCAAAGTTTATAATTCAATATTTAACTCCTGTTGGACAATTGACTACTGGAATCCAAAAACTTTATGAATGGTATAAAAAGTTTAAAGGAGAAGAGGATATTAATAAAACTACGACTGTTACAGGAGTTATAAAAACACCAGTGGAATTAGATAAAACACAAGCAACAAGTACTCCAACAACTAAAATAGTTAATTCCATAATAGGAGAAAAACAAAATCAGAAAAAAGATGGAAGCCACAAGACAGGGTTACCTTATGTTCCTTTTGATGGATATGTAGCTGAACTTCATAAGGGCGAAAGAGTTTTAACAGCTGAAGAAAGTAAAGCTTATAATAGCACAATTAACAACAATCATAGTTCTACAATTAATAACAACAAACAAAAATCACAAAATAAACTTATTTTAAATATTGAAAAAGTTATAGATCATATTAATGTAAATGGAACCCAAGAAATAGACTATAAGTCCATAGCTTCAAAAGTAGTAGAACACATTATTCCAAAGTTAGAAATAGCTTTAGCTGAGGTTTAAATTACACATATATTTTTTATATATTGACTATTATTTAGCTTTAAAGGTATTATTAAATAACAAAATAAATTTAAAGGAAGTGAGGATATTGAGTAAAAATTTTAGAAAATTAGTGATTCAGTTTAATGATATTGAAAAACTTTTTAATTTTTTTAAAAAAGTTAACAATTGGGAAGTTTCAACAACAACTATAATGGGAATCGATTATATTGTCTTTTCTGGATATAACGATAAAGTAATATTCCCTTATCCTAAAAATAACAAAAAAATACTTTCTAGCTCTAATGTAATGAAACAGGATGAAAAAATGGTTGAGTATGATGATAAAGGTATTTCTTACAATTTACCATTAAAAGATGATATTTTATATAAATTATATAAAGATTTACATAAAACTTATAACTCACTATTTTCAGAAGAAAATAAAGGTGCAGGAGAAGACTATGATGATTCGGTTTCAATATCAATAGGTCTTTCAGAGAATGATTTTATTTAAAGAAAAAGAGTCGATTTTTGTCGGCTCTTTTCAAATAAAAATTAAAAAATAAAGACTAATACCCCTCATTAATTTTTCAATGATGATAATTGCGATTAAAGAAATACAAACCTTAGTAGTAAATTTGCATTTTTCTCAATAAAATCAACGTCTACTCATTAGATAGCAGTTTTTTTATTTTAAGTAGTCAATAAAGTTATACTTTTTCTAATTTAGAGTTTCCCTCCATTTTCCAAAATTTCTTTAATTTCCTTATATTTTTTTAATAGTCTAAAAAAATATTTTAGTTTATTGAGGATATTTTTGTATTTACATTTTTGAAAATTAAAGATGTAAGTGATATAATGAAATGTTATAAAAACTGAGTTCAAATTATTAAATTCAAATATAAAAATAGTAATATAAAAATTTTACTCATTATATATAAGAAAATTATATGATTTCTCATGTCTTATTAATAATAAATATTAAGAGGAG
>NZ_JBOFKN010000140.1:0-1163 GCF_051657365.1 Paraclostridium sp. | reverse complement strand
CCCTATGAGCCATTTGGCTTCACCAACTTATGTTGGAAGGGTTCGGACACCGTCTGTATTGGGACGTGCTTTCCTGCCCAGTACTCTGGTATGTCAATGTGAAGAAATTCCAATGAGTATGGGTAACCGGCAGGAGTGTCACCGGTCACCTTCACGTGGTATGTCCTGTCTCGGGTCGTGAGACCTGAGCTAAGAATCGGTGGCTAGAATAGAGCGGACCGATCCACCACTATTCGAAATTCTTGGATCATTATCCCTTTGGTGTCTGGTGGCCAGTGTTATGACCAGGCATAAGGGATCTAGTCTTCGAAGCTGGCATGATACTTTGCCGAGGCCGTAATAGCCTTGGTGGAAGAGTCGGCCTAGGAGACAATGATCTAGCTGCGTGTAACCGTTCTGAGCTGGTAGCCGTGAGCGGGTGTGTCATGGGAGCATTCTCCAAGAAATTGAAGAGTGTCTTTTGTGGCAGCCTTAGTAGCGGCATGTTAGCCGTCAGTGGGTGTGTCATGGGAGGTGTCTCCTGCGGCAGCTTTACTGTCGGTCTGAATTGCTATAAGGGTAGGTCATGGGGTCATACTTTTGGGAAACCAGGGTGTGATATCTGTGTCTGCCTTGTTACGTGACGGGCTACAGTTTGCTCGGTTTTGCTGTACTCGTAATGGACCGATGTCTGATACTGTCTGATGGGTTGCTGGTGGTGACCCTCCGGGCAGTTTTTGGTAGTCGGCTCTATTACTATGCTTGTTGGGGTGATTTGGCGGTCTGATCCGACATTCACTCCCTCGCGTTCATATGCTTGGTTATAACACGGAAACAACTGCCATACCCGACAGTTGTGCCAACTGGCTATCAGACTCCATTAAGTGGGGATCCCTATGAGCCATTTGGCTTCACCAACTTATGTTGGAAGGGTTCGGACACCGTAGACTTTTACTTGCCCACGGGTTGAAGAATAAAGGGATTGAAGTAATGAAACAAACTTTATTGGCACACCTTTAGTTAATAGGCTACACCAAAGAGCAGACCTATCCACCGAGTCAAAGGCTGCCTTCAGGTCAAGAAAAACAACAATAGTGGGCTGTAGGAAAGTGTGAAGCTGTTCCAACAGTTGACGGAGAGTAAAGATATGGTCAATACATCTTCTACCTGGTCGAAAGCCTGCC
>NZ_JBOFKN010000139.1:0-17330 GCF_051657365.1 Paraclostridium sp. | reverse complement strand
TATATTACTTATTACTATCACACTCGCAATAACTACATATATACTTGCATATATACTTGCTCTTTTGAAATTTTCTTTGTATTTAAATAAAATTCCTACAGGCAATACATATAAGATTAAAATTACTAATGCCCATCTCACATTAACAACTCCTTTACCTAAAATCATCATATTTAGGTTAAATATATCTTATAGTATTTACCATATTTTATTAATTAATCCATAATTTTTATTAAATTAAAATTTGTATAATCACAAGAAACTAATTTATACTCAATTCCATTTTTAATTCCCTCTAGTCCCATCTTAAAAGATTCTTTCCCATGGAGATGTCCATATACAACTTTTTCAACATTATATTGTTCATATATATCTGTGAATAAAGATGGTTCTAATCTATCATTTGTAGGAGGATAATGAGTAATCACTATTATCTTTTCAAATCCTGCTTTTTTAGCTCCATCTAAAGATAACTTAAGTCTGTGCGCTTCTCTTTTATAAATTTTTTCATCTTCTTCTGTAAATTTAACATCATTAGGACATATCCATCCCCTAGTTCCACATATAGCATAATCGTTATGATAATAAAAGTTGTTTTGTAAGAAACTCATATCATCATAAATTTTATTTAATTTAGTCACTGTAGTCCACCAATAATCATGGTTTCCTTTTACATATATTTTTTTACCTGGAAGACTATGTATTATATTTAAATCAGCTTCTGCTTCCTTCATATTTATAGCCCAAGACGTATCTCCTACAATCAATACTAAGTCATCTTCTTTAACTTGACTTTTCCAACTATTAATTATTTTTTCTTCATGATTATCCCAATTTTCGCCAAATATATTCATAGGTTTATTGACTGCAGTTGAAAAATGTAAATCTCCTATTGCATATAAACTCATAGTATTGTCCTTTCTGCATCTATTTAAAAATGAAAAAAAGAAGCGAGATTATTACCCTCTTCTTTTTTTATTATATCCTTCTAACAGCATATCTATTTCGCTTTTTAGAGCTATTATTTCAGTTATATCTTTTTCATTGTCAATCCTATCTAATCTTCTTTGATAGGTTATAGCTTTTTGAGTCTCTCCTAAATCATATAATTCCTGTATTTTTCCTAATACATCTCTTACTGTTATAGATTTCACTTGATACATAACTTGAGCCTTCATTATATGTTCTCTGATTTCACTCATTTCTTGATCTAATAAAAATGCTGCATCAGCTGCTCTTCTTAATCTTATAGCTAAATCCTCTGGTATGTAATGTTCATATTTATATTTTAGCGAATGTTCTATAGTAGCCCAAAAATTCATAGCTAGCGTTCTTATCTGTATTTCGCATAATATTTCTTTATATCCATGAGCAGTATTTATAGGATATTTTATTATTACATGGTAGCTCCTATATCCACTATCTTTAAAGTTTTCTATATAGTCTTTTTCATAAACTATTTCCATATCATTTCTTGATTTTATAAGTCCAACTATAGTATATATATCTTCAACAAACTGGCACATTATTCTTATTCCAGCTATATCTTCCATTTCATCTATATCTGAAATATCTAATCTTTTTGCTTTAGATATTATTGATGATATTTTCTTTGATCTACCAGTAACAAACTCTATAGGAGAATATTCTCCCTTTTTAAGAAATTCTTTTCTTATATTTTTAAATTTAACTTTAAGTTCTTCTACAGCGTGTTCATAAGGAACAAGTATCTTATCCCACTTATCGTATTCCATTATTTCTCACCCTTTATTTTAATATTTTCCAACTCCTATATTTTAACATAATTTATAATTATTTTGTATAATAAAGAACATCTCCAGCCTTTAAATAGCAATCAACTTCACCTAATTTTATTAAGTAACTCATCATCCCTACTATTGTAGACTTAAAGAAATGATATTCTTTATAATTGTAACTTAACTCATTGTTATTGAGTATTGTTTTTAATATAAATTCTAAGGTGCTAGGTTGCTTAACTATCGATCTTATTTGCATTAAATATTTTTCTACGCACTCTTCATGATTTGCTATTAATTTCAAAGTAGTATTTTTATCTAATGGATTTTTACAATGTCCTAATACCGAATAGTCAAAATCTAAGCTTTTTATTTTATTTAACGATATTAGATAAGCTTCTATATCAAATAAAAATAGCAACTCAAACTTGTTTAATAAATCCGCTCCTATTAGTGTGTCCCCTAAGTACAATACCTTGTCTTTAGTCAATATACCAATAGATCCTATAGTGTGTCCTTTTAACTCTAGTACTTCTATATATTCATTATTTATTTTTACTTTTCCAATTTCTATGACTTTATCTATATTAACTTCTTTCATGTTATTATTAACTAGTATTTTTTCAAAAATTTCATTAGTATTTCCACCCATTATATATGATGAAAATAAAGAAGGGTTATCTATATATGGCTTACTATCTTTACTAGACATATTTATTATATCTTTATATTTTTCTTTAAATTGATATCCTGCTCCATAGTGATCGTTATGTTCATGAGTATTTATTATCCATTTAACCTCAATACCTTTATCTTCAAGACATTTCATTATATTCTTAGGTCTAACACCTGGCAATCCTGGATCAATAATTAATGCACTATTATCATTAAATATATATATACCTGTATTAGTTCCACCTCTTGCATAAAATGAACTTCCTTTTATATTTATAATTTTCATATAACTCACCTTACAATAATATTCTTTTCAATCTATTTAAAGCTCTTTTTCTAACTTTTTCATCTTTTGATATATTTATCTTTACATTATAGGCTACATCTTCATATAATAACGAATCTATAAAATATTCAACTAAACCTCTATCTTTAAATTCTATATCTATTACTCCACTTGAATATAATTTTGAATCAAGTATCATTAAAGAATCCGCAAACTCTAATCTTTCATGTTTTTCTAAATATTTTTTGCTTGGCTTAAAATTCTCACAATAGTTTATTTTAAAATCTACAACTTTCTCATTAATTTTAAATCCATACTCTTTTTTTATCAATTGAGCATATTCTTGATTTTTTTTGTTTATATTATTTAAATTCGCATTATAATCATGATTTGTCCAATGTCCATAAATTCTGCAATTCAAAGGTCTAACTGCATAAATTAAACATCTATTATCTTCATCTTTAAATGGACAAGGACTCTTTTTTATATATTCTAAGAAATAATAATCCATCAATTTATTTAAACATCTATCCTTTAAATTTTTATCATTTTCTAAATAATTATATATGTTTATAAATTCAATTAAATTTATCCCTACTGATTCCATGCAACATTTACCACAACCAGTACAGTCTCCACTTGGTACAGTTTTATATATTTTATTTAATTTATCAATTAAGTTATTTTCTTTAGCAAATTCTATACTTTTATTTATATCATTTTTTTTTAGGGTAGCCATTATTATTACTCCTTGTTATAATTATTAGGTTAATACAAACAATTATTATAACATATTTTTTTGAAACTTATTAGGAGGTACTTTTTATGAATAGATATACTAAGGTTATAAATATGATGGAAAGTTATTACACAAAAGATTATGAGAAAAAGAAAAAAAATGTAACTAAAATCAGAGAAGTAAGAGAAGATACCGTTAGAAAATTCTTCTTACAAGGTGACTGTGAGGTTTTAGTTATATTAGAAGATAGCGGTAAAGAGATATTAATAGATGATTTCTCTCCAGAAGAAGATATAAAAAAATACTTAGGATCTAAATTTATAAATAAGAAATAAAAAAAATCCCTCTACCATTTTGTAGGAGGGATTTTTTTATTTTTATGGTATAAAAAATAAAACACAGGTAATAATAGTAATATATAAATAATATTTAACTCAATCTCCCCCAATTATGAGCTTTCGTTCCCCCGATGGAAGCTCTTTTTTTATGCTTATATAATTTATTTTATTGATATTTAAATTATTTGAGGTATAATATTTTATTAATTAAGAATTAAGGAGATGTTATCCATGATTAAAATAGGCAACCTAAATTTAGACACAGATTTCGAATATAGGATTATAAGAGAAGAGGATGATGATATTGACTTATTCATAGATATTAATTATCGAAGCGTAGATATAGATTGTGATACTAATGGTATGTTTACGTCTAGAATCCAATTTCCATTTGTTAGGTCTATGATATTAAGACTTAACAAGTCTAGTTATACTATGACTGTTCATTGTATGAGAGATATAGATTTATTCTCTGCATTTGCAAACTTCGAAATAAATTACTCTAATTCAATCATCAACATTAAAAACGATTATGAAAAAGTAATTTTCAGTAAAAATACACTAGATTTATAAATTTTCTTATAAAATAATAAGGGGGCCTTAATAGGCCCCTTTATTATTTTACATTTACTTACTCAAAGTATATTACATCATCTTTTCTCAGTCAAGCTATATTTTCTGAAAATTCTAATTTTTAATTTTATTTATTTTTTAGCTATCTTTCCAAAAGCTGTAACATATATATCTTTTAACTCAGATACTAATGGATATCTTGGATTAGCTGGAGTACATTGATCATCAAAAGCATCTAATGCTAATTTATCAACTGCCGCCATGAAATCTTTTTCATTTACTCCGCATTCAGATATTGTTTTTGGTATATTTAACTCAGTTAATAAGTTATTCACCGCATCTATTAAACTATTTACACCTTCTTCAGTAGTACTTGCTTTAAGTCCTACATATTTAGCTATTTCTGCATATTTTTCATCTGCAACAAATGATTTATATTTAGGGAATGCCGCAAATTTAGTTGGTTTTGTAGCATTATATCTTATTACATATGGTAATAAAATTGCATTTGATCTACCATGTGATATATGGAACTCTGATCCTAACTTATGTGCTAATGAATGATTTATTCCTAAAAATGCATTTGCAAATGCCATTCCTGCCATGCATGAAGCATTGTGCATTTTCTCTCTAGCTTCTCTATCACTTCCATCTTTATATGCTCTTGGTAAATATTCAAATACCATTTGTATAGCTTTCATTGCTAATGCATCTGTATAATCAGTAGCCATAACTGAAACATACGCTTCTATTGCATGTGTTAATACATCAACTCCTGTATCTGCTGTAACAGCTTTAGGCACAGTCATTACAAAATTAGGATCTATTATAGCTATGTCTGGAGTTAGTTCATAATCAGCTAAAGGATATTTTATATTATTAACTTTATCTGTTACAACTGCAAAAGATGTAACTTCTGATCCAGTTCCTGACGTAGTTGGAATAGCTACTAACTTAGCTTGTCTTCCAAGTTTAGGGAATTTAAATACTCTTTTTCTTACATCCATAAATCTTAGTCTTAAATCATCAAAATCAACTTCTGGATTTTCATAGAATAACCACATCCCTTTAGCAGCATCCATTGATGATCCTCCACCTAATGCTATAATTGTATCTGGCTTAAACTGTCTCATAACTTCTGCGCCATTTAATACTGTATCTACTGATGGGTCTGGTTCAACATCTGAAAATACTTCTATCATAACTGGATTATTTCTTTTTCTTAAATGATACATTAATTTTTCTACATATCCTAACTGAACCATCATTTTATCGGTAACTATCATTACTCTATTTGTATCTGCCATTTTTTCTAAATAACTTACTGATCCAAATTCATGGTAAACTCTTTCTGGTATTCTAAACCATTGCATGTTATTTCTTCTCATAGTAACTTTTTTAACATTTATTAAGTTTACTGCTGATACATTATCTGTTGTTGAGTTGTTACCCATAGACCCACATCCTAACGTTAATGATGGCATATTTACGTTATATATATCACCTATTGCTCCATGAGTTGAAGGTGCATTTACAAGTAATCTACCTGTTCTAACCTTTTCACCAAATTCTAGTATTACATCATCTCTATTTGAATGTATAACAGCAGAGTGTCCAAGGCCTCCAAACTCTGTCATTTCTACACATTTTTCTATTCCTTCTTTATATCCTTTAACTTTATAACAAGCTAATATCGGACTTAATTTTTCCTTAGACAATGGATATTCATATCCTACGCCTTCAAGTTCTGCTATTAATATTTTAGTATTTTTAGGCACATCCTTTATTCCTGCCATTTCAGCTATTTTATAAGCACTTTGCCCCACTATATTAGCATTTATTGTACATGTTTCTTTATTTATAACTAGCCCTTCTAATAATTTCTTTTCTTCCTTATTTACAAAATAGCAATCATAAGATTTCATTAATCCTACTACTTCGTCATAAATTTCTTCATCTATTATAACCGCTTGTTCTGAAGCGCATATCATTCCGTTATCAAAAGTTTTTGATAGTATTAAATCGTTTACCGCTTGCTTAACATCAGCTGTCTTTTCTATATAACATGGTACGTTTCCTGCTCCAACTCCTAATGCTGGTTTTCCAGAAGAGTATGCAGCTTTTACCATACCAGGTCCTCCAGTTGCTAATATCAATGATACCCCATCATTTTTCATTAATGCATTTGAAGCTTCTATTGAAGGTTCTTCTATCCATTGAATACAATCTTTTGGAGCTCCAGCTGCTATTGCTGCATCTCTAACTATTTTAGCTGCTTCAGATGAAGACTTTTGAGCTGATGGGTGGAAGCTAAATATTATTGGATTTCTACTTTTCATAGCTATTATAGATTTAAACATTGTTGTTGAAGTTGGATTTGTAACTGGTGTTACCCCAGCTATAACTCCTATAGGTTCCGCTATTAACTTATAATTTTCTTCTTCATTTTCTTCTATAACACCAACTGTTTTATTGTACTTTATACTATTGTAAACGTACTCTGTTGCAAATATGTTTTTAGTTACTTTATCTTCAAAAACTCCTCTTTGTGTTTCATCTACAGCCATCTTTGCAAGCTCTATATGTTTATCAAGGCCTTTCTTTGCCATTTCTTTCACAATATTATCTACAGCTTCTTGATCTAATTTTAGCATTTCTACTTTTGCTTTATTAGCTTTATCTACTAATACATTTACTTTGTCTGCTGCAGTTAACTCTCTTTTAAGATCCATATTTACTACCTTTTTAGCTTCTTTACTCATTTGAAAATCCTCCCAAGATATTAGTTTATTTATATCAATGTTAGTTATTTAACAATCTTTATGTTTTTATAATATACCTTCGTTATTTTTTTGTCAACAGTTTATTGTTAATTTTTTATCTTTTTTTAAAAATATATTTAATAATTAATTTTATATCCACATTTGCGACAAATAAATATAGATATCTAAAAGCAACTATCACTTCTAGATATCTATTTTAATACGTCTATTGTTTAAAATTAACTATCACTTCTTTATACCCTAAATCTTTTAAGCTTTTCGCCAAATTATTTTTTATGCTAATTTCTACATCTTCTAAAAATCCTTCTTGTATTACTTTTTGCTCGTATTCTTGTTTGCTTTTTGCTAATTCTTCTATTACTTCATTTACATCCACCTTGTTAAATAAAGCATTCTTTATGTCATAAACATATACATTTTCTTCATCTATATAATGATCTATGATACTACACTTATTTATATCTATACTTATAGAATTCTTATTATTATGAGAAATAACAATATCCTCAGATTTTATACCGCCCTTTACTATCCCGTTATATTTTATAATAAATGATTTTTCAGTAAATGGTATCTTTATATTTTTAAAACTTTTATCCTTTGTAATGGTCACTATATCACTATAATTATATTTAGATGTAGAAAGTTCAGTTACTTCCTCTATTGTATTTAAAACTTTTGATGTATCTTTTGGTGACTTTTTGGAAAAAATTAACCCTGAGGATATTATAGTTCCTATAATAATACCTATAGTTATAAATAATATTAAAACTTTTTTACTATTAATTTTTTTACGTTTTTGTAGCAAAGTTTTACCTCCTTTTGATATAATATAAGTTACGATTATAAGGTTTAAATTTGTATACCTAACAAAATTAATACATAAATTTTTCAAATATGAAAGGAGATTCAAAATGACTTTATTAGTTTTTGGTCATAAAAACCCTGATACAGATTCAATCTGTTCATCAATATCATTAACATACTTAAAAAATAAATTAGGACAACCAGCTAAGGCTTACGCTTTAGGAGAAATTAGAAAAGAAGCTCAATTTGCTTTAGATTACTTCAATGTTGAAGCTCCAAGTATATTAACTTCTATATCAAATATATGCAATGATGATACTAACTTAGTACTAGAAGGAAAACCTCAAGTTGTACTTGTTGATCACAATGAATACGGACAAAGTATAGATGGTTTAGAAGATGCTGATTTAGTTGAGATAGTTGATCATCATAAATTAGGTGGTATGAAAACAGATACGCCTCTATCAATGAGATTAATGCCAGTTGGATGTACTTGTACAATAATCACGCAAATGTTTAAAGAAAACAATATTGAAATACCTTATGAAATAGCTGGACTTTTAATGTCTGCAATATTATCAGATACTTTAATATTCAAATCTCCAACAACTACAGATATGGATAAAATAGCAGTTGAAGAATTAAATAAAATAGTTAAAGTAGATATTGAAAAATATGCTATGGATATGTTTAAAGCTGGCACTTCATTAGATGGATTTACAGTTGAAGAAATAGTGCATATGGACTTTAAACCATTTGACATGGAAGGTAAAAAAGTTGGAATAGGACAAGTATTTACTTTAGATATAGATGCAGTTCTTAATAAACAAGATGAGTTCCTAAACTATATAAATAGTACTGATTTTGATATGTTATTATTAGCTGTAACAGATATAATTAAAGAAGGTTCTTACCTAATATACAAAGCTGAAGATAATATAATATCTGATGCATTCGATGTAAATGCTACTCAAGGAGTTTTCGTTGAAGGAGCAGTTTCAAGAAAGAAACAGTTAGTTCCAAACTTAACAGAATCAGTTAAGAAAAATATATAAAGTAAAAGAGATTCTTAAATTTAAGAATCTCTTTTTTATGTTATGCTTATTGAGGTTTTAATTACATTTTTTCTACGTTAGAGTAATCTTTTCCAAATGTTTCAACAGTAACTTTTTTCATTACTTGTGCAGTTTGAGGTTTATCTGCTCTGTCTGTTCTAACAGAAGCTATTTCATCTACAACATCCATACCCTCTATTATTCTACCAAATGATGCATATTGTCCATCTAAATGTGGAGAGTTAGCATGCATTAAGAAAAATTGAGATCCAGCTGAGTTTGGCGCCATAGTTCTAGCCATTGATATAACTCCTCTGTCATGCTTTAAGTTGTTAGTATGTCCATTTTGAGTGAATTCTCCTTTTATAGAGTATCCAGGTCCACCCATTCCATTTCCATTAGGGCATCCTCCTTGTATCATAAATCCAGGTATTACTCTGTGGAATGTTACTCCATCATAATATCCTGATTCTACTAACGATACAAAGTTATTAACTGTATTTGGAGCTATATGTGGGTATAACTCAACTTTTATTTGTTTTCCATTTTCCATTTCTATAGTTACTATAGGGTTCTTATTTTCCATTTTTATGTACTTCCTTTCTTATTAGTTTTATATTCTCTTTTTATATTATATACCAATAATAATAAAAAATCACAAAAATAAGCTACTTAATTTTAGTAGCTTATTTTTCATCTTGTACGTCTAATATTTCAGTTTCTTTATAGTCTATATTTAATAAATCTAATATTTGCTTAGCTCTCTCTTTTGTAGAACCTGAAACTTCTATATACTTCATGTTTTCAGATTTTAAGAAACTTAATATAGCCTCATCTATTTGAATTGCTATACTTTCATCTTGCCATCTCACTCCATCTTTAACGTATCCAAATTGTCTAGGCACATACACTATCATATCGTAATTCTGCATATCTTCTATAGCTAAACAATATAAATCTTTTAATATTTGTATCTCTTTCTTAGTTCTATCTCTATCACCTAACATAAATCTTCCATATATATATGGTACAAATGTAGCATAGTCTGTAAGTGCATAATCAAATCCTGATAAATCATCTTCTATCTTTTTTTGACCTAGATATATCCCATATTGTTCAGATATAGTTTCTATCATACCTTTGTCTCTTAAGTATTCTGTAGAATACTCTAGCGCATATCCTACATCTAACCCAGCTATTTTCATTTCAACATATAAATGTTGTATTAATGTTGTCTTGCCACATCTAGGTCCACCTAGTACAGCAATTCTTTTAGTTGCCATAATTTATATCAACTCCATATTTTATATTTCAAATTAGAACCTTTTTATTATACTAACATACGACAATTTATTCAACATTTTCAATGTAATTATAATTATATATTTATATTTCTAGCTATTTCATATCCTTCATTAAATATCTGCTTGCAGAATTCACCTTCGAATTTTAATGTAGCATTTTTTTCAAATATAGTATTAGGTTTTATAATAGTTACTTTTTCTTTTTTATAGTTATCTTTTATATCTTGTGGCAATTCATAATCTTGATTCATAGTTATTATCACAATTTCATCCACATTATTTTCTAGTAAAGGACATAATAATGTATTATTAAGCATACCTCCATCTAATTTAAACCCATCATATACTCCATTTACCAAATCTTTTTTAAATTGATCTGATGGTTTTAATTCTTTTGAAGGTCTAAATGGTAATAAAGAACTATATTTTATACTCTCTAAAGCCTCTTCATTACTTAATTTGGATACATCTACTATTTTTTCTTCCATTATTGAATTTTTAACTTGTACATAATTCACATAAAATGGTTTTTTGTCATCAGATTGATCAGTTAGTCCCTTTAACATGTCAATCGCTATAGAGTTATCCACAGTATTATCAACTATTTTGATACCGTTTTCACCAATTGTCTGAATGTTTATCCACATTTCCTTTAACTTGTTAACATTTTTTGTGTATATGTAGTATCCATTTATAGCACCTATAGATGTACCTGTTATAACATCAAATTCAATATTTTTTTCGTAAAGTCCATATATAACTCCAGCTTCAAATGCTCCTTTTGCTCCTCCGCCTGCTAGACATAATCCTTTTTTCATATCACTATCTCCTATTCTATATATTTAAATTTATAATATTTATTTTTATTAATAATTATAGGGGATGCTTAAAAGTACAATACTTTTTATACATCCCCTTAATTTATTACTTATTTATATTTTATAATTCATAAAATACTTTAAATGTTTTATATATATCCATATGATCTTCTACACATCCTAATTCTCTTATAGAGTGCATAGCTAGTATAGGGCTTCCAATATCAACAGATGGTATATCTATATGAGTTGAAGATATTGGTCCTATTGTACTTCCCCCTCTTACATCAGATCTATTGACAAACTCTTGGCAATTAACCCCCGCTTGCTTACATATCATTTTATATACAGCTATAGATTGACTATCACTTGTATAAGCTTGATTTGCATTTATCTTTATAACTGGACCTTTCCCCATAACAGGTCTACTTGTTGGATCATGCTTTTCAGGAACATTTGGATGAACAGCGTGTGCAAGGTCTGCTGATATTATAAACGAAGAATATAAACTTCTAAAGAACTCTTCTCTAGTTTGACCTAACCCTAAAGATATTCTTTCTAATACATTTATTAACATATTAGAATCAGCTCCTTGTTTAGTTGAGCTTCCTACTTCTTCATTATCAAATACAGCTACTACATTCACACCATTAACTGCTTTAGCATCCACAAGTGCATGTAAGCTTGCATGTGCCATAGATAAGTTATCTAATCTTCCACAAGATATCATTTCTTCATTTGCACCTATTAACATCCCTTTTTCATATTCATATAAGAATAAATCAAAATCTAATATTTCTTCTATTTTTACCCCTAGTTCCTTAGCTATAGTTTTTACTAAGAAATTCTCTTTTTCTAAAGTATCATTTAGTAGTCCTACTAATGGTAACATGTCCTTTTGCTTATTTAAAGCAAATCCATCGTTAACCTCTCTATTCATATGTATAGCTAAGTTAGGTATTATACATATAGGTCTATTTATATTTACTAGTGTCTCAGTAGGTCTTAAAATATTCTCTCCTTTTAATACAACTCTTCCTGCTATAGCTAATGGTCTATCTAACCAAGTATTTAATATAGGCCCTCCATAGCACTCTGTATTTAACTTTAAGTATGTTTTTTCAACTTCCATTTCTGGACTTGGCTTAATTCTAAAAGAAGGTGAATCTGAATGTGAACCTATTATTCTAAATCCATCTTCTTTTAAGTTGTCAGTATCTACAGTAAAAGCAATTATAGCCGATGAATTTTTAGTAGTATAATATTTTCCACCTTTTTTGATGTCCCAATTTGATCTCGCATCTAAATTTTCAAATCCATTTAATTTTAATAGCTCTTCTGATGTTTCAACTGAATGAAAAGCCGTTGGACTGTTATGTATAAACCCTATTAAATTTTTTGCAAACTCTTTTGAATTCATGTTAAATCCCCCTATATATCTTATTTATAATAAATCTAATGTTGTGTACTCTTTATTTATCTTTTTTATTCCTTGATTATTAAAGGCTATTGTTAAGTCTGACCCTGAAGCAGATACTACAGTTCCTACTCCAAACTTAGGATGATGTACTTTAGATCCTAATTTTATATCTTCAACATTAGATTCACTTTTACTATCTTTTATAGTAGCATTAACTTTAGTAGCTACACTAGCTTTATTCATAGATTTCATATATTTTTGTTTATATTTATCTAGCATATTGTAATTTGCTTTAGAATAGCTTAAATCATGCTCATCTTCATTTAATTTTTCTATACACTCACTTGGTAGTTCTTCCATAAATCTTGACTGTATAGATGGATTCGTTTTACCATAAAGAGTTCTTTTCTTAGTAAGTGTCATATACAACTCTTTTTTAGCTCTTGTTATACCAACATAACAAAGTCTTCTTTCTTCTTCTATATCTGATTCATTCATAGATCTTACAGCTCTAGATATAGGGAATAATCCTTCTTCCATACCAATTAAATACACCACAGGGAACTCCAATCCTTTAGATGTATGTATCGTCATAAGAGATACTCTATCATCTTCTTCTTCATTATTTTCCGATGATGTAAGTGCTACATTAGTTAAAAAAGTTTCTAAGTCCTTTTCCTCACTACTATTTTCAAATTCTATAGCTATGGATATAAATTCTTTTAAGTTATCTATTCTATCTTGTGATTCTTCATTTTTATCGTTTTCAAGTTCATCTAAGTATCCAGTAACATCTAATACTTTTTCTATAAGTTTACTTACTGAGTAAGCATCCTTAATTACTCTAAGTGTCCCTACTAAGTCTACAAAACCATTTATATTTGATCTAGCTTTAGTAGATATATCTGAGTTTGTATCTACATCTAAAAGTACTGAGAATATACTTTCTTGTTTTAAAGTAGCTCTATCTTCTATTTTTTCTATAGTTCTAAGTCCAATTCCTCTTTTAGGAACATTTATTATTCTTTTTAAAGATATATCATCTTGTACATTTTGAAGCACTCTTAAGTAAGCAACTAAATCTTTTATTTCTTTTCTTTCATAGAATTTAGTACCTCCATATATATTATATGGTATTTGACTTCTATTTAAAGCATCCTCGATAGCACGAGCTTGTGCATTCGCTCTGTATAATACGGCAAAATCTTTAAATGGTTTGTTTTCTTTTCTATGAATTCTCCAAATGCTATCTGCAACATAATCTGCTTCTTCTATTTCATCTGCATTTATCTGTATTTTTATTTTTTCGCCTTCTTTTTGCTCACTCCATAATTTTTTTCTTTTTCTTTCTATGTTATTAGAGATAACTGTATTTGCAGCATCTAATATAACTTGAGTAGATCTGTAATTTTGCTCTAGTTTGACAACATGAACATCATTATAATCTCGTTCAAACTCAAGTATATTCCTTATGTCTGCACCTCTCCAACCATATATACTTTGGTCATCATCTCCAACAACACATATATTTTGGTGCTCTTTAGCTAAAAGCTTTATAAGTTCATACTGAGCTTTACTAGTATCTTGATACTCATCAACCATTATATATTTAAACTTATTTCTATAATAAGCTAACACACTTTCTTCTGTCTTTAACAGTTCTACAGTCTTTATTATTAAATCATCAAAATCAAGTGCACTATTTCTTTTTAATCTATCTTGATACAGTGTATATACATCTGCTATTTTACTCATTCTAGCATCACTTCTATGCATATCTTTATACTCTTTAGGCGTTAATAATTTATCTTTTGCACCAGATATATAACTTATAACGACTTTAGGTTCAAATGCCTTATCGCTTAAATTAAGTTCTTTTAAACAATCTTTAACTAGTGTTGCCTGATCTGAACTATCATATATAACAAATGATCTATTATATCCAATTCTATTTATATCTTTTCTAAGCATCCTAACGCAACATGAATGGAATGTTGTAATCCACATATCCTTTACATCTGAGTCAATAGTTTCTTCGACCCTTTCTTTCATTTCATTTGCAGCTTTATTTGTAAATGTTATTGCTAATATATTACTAGGATGTACTCCTTTATTTTGCATAAGATGAGCTATTCTTGTTGTTAACACTCTAGTTTTTCCAGATCCAGCTCCAGCTAATATAAGGACTGGTCCTTCTGTTTTTAGTACCGCTTCTCTTTGGGCGGGATTTAGTGAATCTATATCCATTATTACCTCCTATATACCAATGATATATGTATATTTTAATCTATAATCTATATTTATTCAAATTTATTACTCTATCAATAATAATGCCCATAATTATAGATATTTAAAATATAATATTAAATAGAAAAAGCCCTAGACATAACTAAGACTTTTCCTATTTAATATTATATTTTAATATGAATATATTCTACTTTAAAATCCAGTGTGTCCAAAACCTCCACCTCGATTAACACCCTTTATCTCTTCAACATCATATACATGAATAAAGTTTGCTCTATAATATTTAGCTAATATCATCTGTGCAATTCTATTTCCTTTATATATGTATATGCTACCATATGGATTTCCATTTTTATCTAAATATATGTAGTTTTTAAGTAATTTTTTATATGAAGATTCACATTCTTTATATTCATCAATATTATTTCCTTGAGATATCAAATAATCTATTAGCCTAACTTCTTTATAATTTTCTTTTAAGTCTTTCAACTTTTCTATATCATTTGCAATCTCATAGGGTAAATTAGCTATATTATAATTATTTTCTAATATTACAGATATCTCACTCACTGAATCTGCATCTATAGTTCCTACTGAATTAGATATTTTAAGATTAGTTCTTAATGACAATCCACTTCTTGCTCTTATCTGAATTTCCATATTATCTGGTATTGCAAATTTTATATTCAGAGGAATTGCTACTTTCTCAAAAGGTCTTATAACCATATCTCTAGCAGCAAATAAATCAGCCCCTGATGCTAGTGGTGTTTCATATTTAGGAACTGTAGCATCTTCTCCATACTCAATAAATACATCTACTATTTTACTGTTATTCATTAAAACCCCTCTATTCTTATTAATATAAACAAAAAGAAGAAGTCATATATGACTTCTTCTTTTTATTTATATTATTATTTTCCAAAATGTCTATTTAATAATCCTAAGAATGCTTTACCATGTCTAGCTTCATCTTTACACATTTCATGAACTGTATCATGTATAGCATCTAATCCTAACTCTTTAGCTTTTTTAGCTAATTTTAATTTTCCATCAGTTGCTCCGTATTCAGCTTCAACTCTTGCTTTTAAGTTAGCTTGTGTATCTGCTACTACTACTTCTCCTAATAATTCAGCAAATTTAGATGCATGTTCTGCTTCTTCAAATGCTATTCTTTTGTAAGCTTCTGCTACTTCTGGATATCCTTCTCTATCTGCTTGTCTTGACATTGCTAAGTACATTCCTACTTCTGTACATTCTCCAACAAAGTTAGCTCTTAATCCTTCTACTATTTCTTCATCAACACCTTGTGCTACACCTATTCTATGCTCATCAGCCCAAGTCATTTCACCTTTCATTTCTTCAAACTTACTAGCTGGTGCTTTACATATAGGACAGAATTCTGGTGCTGTTTCTCCTTCATGTATATATCCACATATTGTACAAACAAATTTTTTCATATTAAAATCCTCCATTTATATTTTTAAACTTTTTATATTCATAATCAAATCATTTGTCAACTTACCAGGTTAACGTTTCACTAAATTGTAATACACTATATATACCCAATATTTCATTTAATAAACACTAAATATTTATTATATTATATTAATTACCAAAATGTCTATTTAATAATCCTAAGAATGCTTTACCATGTCTAGCTTCATCTTTACACATTTCGTGAACTGTATCATGTACAGCATCTAATCCTAATTCTTTAGCTCTTTTAGCTAATTTTAATTTTCCATCAGTTGCTCCATATTCAGCTTCAACTCTTGCTTTTAAGTTAGCCTTTGTATCAGCCACTACTACTTCCCCTAGTAATTCAGCAAATTTAGATGCATGCTCTGCTTCTTCAAATGCTATTCTCTTATAAGCTTCCGCTACTTCTGGATATCCTTCTCTATCTGCTTGTCTTGACATTGCTAAGTACATTCCTACTTCTGTACATTCCCCTGTAAAATTAGCTCTTAATCCTTCTATTATTTCTTCATCTATACCTTGTGCTACACCTATTCTGTGCTCATCAGCCCAAACCATTTCACCTTTTACCTCTTCGAACTTATCAGCTCCAACTTTACATACTGGACATATTTCTGGTGCTGTCTCTCCTTCATGTATATAACCACATACTGTACAAACAAATTTTTTCATATTAAAATCCTCCCTTTAACCTTATCTATATTAATTTAAAATAAGTTCATATTTATTATCTATCAACTTGTTATATTTAATATATACCCGATATCATTTTGACTAAACATAATTTTTTAAATTTTTTTAATTTTAGTTAATACTCACTTTATTTATAATTTTCAAAATTAATATTCATCATTAAATAAGTAAATATTAAATATATAATTACCCAAATATACCCCTTACTAACAAGTAAGGGGTATATTTTACAATATAAAAAAAGATCACGCGGCTACGTCCTACTCTCCCAGGCAGCTTCCCACCAAGTACCATCGGCGCTAAAGAGCTTAACTTCTGTGTTCGGAATGGGAACAGGTGTATCCTCTTTGCTATAA
>NZ_JBOFKN010000138.1:0-1499 GCF_051657365.1 Paraclostridium sp. | reverse complement strand
ACCCTTAGCTTGTGGTTTTACTCTCCCTCAAGGAGATAGTCGTTGAAGGTTATCCATATCTTAAAAGACTTAGGACATTCCCTGCTAAACACCCATTGTAAAAACCCTTAGTGCCTAACGTATCTTATATGTCACGATTGTCCATTTATAAGACCTAATTAGATTTTATTTCAACTTAGGTTATCCTTACACTTTTTTCTGCTTTCGCACCATTTACACTTGCTATTTCTAGCTTTGCTTTGGTAGTAAGGCTTTAGGGGTTAAAAGCAATTAACTCCGAGTCTGCACCTATCACTAGATACAGAGGGCTTTCTGTTTTTAAATCTATACTTATATACATATTTGTATAGTTTTGTTTAAATTTGTTGTAACAGTTTAGTTACCCATACTTATCATCTCTCCTTCATATTAAATATATTATTGATAAATATTTTTCATCACCTTGGAGCATACATTATAATAATAACTCCAATTAATGCAATAAATGCTCCAATTAAATCAAATTTATCAGGAACTATATTTTCAACTTTCCATCCCCATAATATTGAAAGAGCAATAAAAATGCCTCCATAAGTCGCATATACTCTACCAAAACTAGAATTTTCAGGTTGAAATGTAGGTATAATTCCATATAATATCAATACAATTGCTCCTATAACTCCATACCAAATATTCTTTCCTTCACGCATCCATAACCAAATAAGATAACCTCCACCTATTTCAAATACACCCGCTATAAGGAAATAAAATATAGATTTTATTATTTCCATATAAAATCTCCTTTTCTTTTTATATAATTTTTCTTCTTAATAAAAATAGATTGATTTAATTTTTATAAATCAATCTATTTTATCTAAATTATAGTTCAGTAGTAACTCTTATGCTTTGATCTCTCTTTGGACCTACTCCAACTATTGAAACCTTTGTTCCTGTGAACTCTTCTATTCTTTTTAAATATTTTTTAGCATTCTCTGGTAATTCTTCATAGCTTCTTGCATTAGCTACTTCATCGCCCCAACCTTCAAACTCTTCATATACTGGTTTACATTTTGCTAAATCTTCTAAACTTGCTGGGAAGTAATCTATAACTTTTCCATCTAATTCATATCCTACACAAATATTTAATTTATCTAATCCAGCTAATGTATCTATTTTAGTTACAACTAATGAAGTTAAACCACAAACTCTTACTGAAGTTTTTAATATAACTAAGTCTAACCATCCACATCTTCTTGATCTACCAGTAGTAGTTCCATACTCATGACCTTTTTCTCTTATCCAGTCTCCAGTAGCATCCTCAAGTTCTGTTGGGAATGGTCCTTTTCCAACTCTTGTTGTGTAAGATTTAGCTATACCAACAGCATTAGTTATCATTGTTGGTCCTATACCAACTCCATTTGATACTCCACCTGAAGTTGTATTTGATGATGTTACATATGGATAAGTTCCATAGTCTATATCAAGAAGCATTCCTTGAGCACCTTCGAATAATACTTTTT
>NZ_JBOFKN010000137.1:0-41688 GCF_051657365.1 Paraclostridium sp. | reverse complement strand
ATTACCTTTTATTATTAAATCTAATAATTACATTTAAACTTTAAATATATTATAATTAATTTATATAAAATATATATTTGGAGGATTTATGGTTACTATTATTTTTCTTTGTCTTGGAGGATTTATAGCTGCTTTTGTTGACTCTATAGCTGGCGGCGGTGGTCTAATAAGTATGCCTGTACTTTTAATGGCTGGTATTCCTACTCATTTGGCTCTTGGAACTAATAAATTTGCGGGATCTTTTGGATGTTTTTCTAGTGCTTATCATTATTTTAAATCTGGAAAAACCAATAATCAATTATTAAAGAAACTTATTCCATTTACAATTATAGGATGTATTTTAGGGGTTAAGTGTGTTTTATCTATAAGCGATACAATTTTAAATATCTTAGTTTTTGTAATGATATTAGTAGTTGCAATATATACATACACTAAAAAAGACTTAGGTACTGAAGATAAATTTGATGGACTAACTGACAAAAACATTAAGCTTGGTATGGTTATGGCCTTTTGCCTTGGGTTTTATGATGGTTTTTTTGGTCCTGGAACTGGAACCTTTCTAGCCTTTGCTCTTATTAAAATTTATAGGTTTGATTTTTTACATGCATCAGCAAATACTAAAATATTAAATTTAACAAGTAACTTCACAGCACTTTTATTATTTATGTTTAGTGGCCAAATTCTTTATAAAGTTGCTATATTTTATGCACTATCCATGATGATTGGCGGATATGTAGGTGCTAAAGTTGCTATAAAAAAAGGATCAGCCTTAATAAAACCAATATTTTTAATAATGGCTTTAGGTGTTGCTATAAAATTAGTATATCAAAGTATATAAAATAAGCGCTACAATAATTTAATTATTGCAGCGCTTATTTTATAAATGTTATTTTACTTCTATTATATATACTTGTGTTTGCGGTGGTATACTCATAGTCATTGCGTTAGAATGGTATGCTACAACTTTATCACCAATACTTAAATCAGCTAGTGTTATTTCTTTATACTCACAATTAAGTATTAAAGTTTGATCGCTATAAATTAATTTTGTAAATGTGTATATATCACTAGGATTGGTAGCTATCGTTATAAATTTATAAGGTTGCCCCTCAATATCAGCTATATCTACTATATTCCCAATCCTATAACTTGTATATTTCATCTAAGTACCTCCTAATAAATAACTATTCTACTTCTTTAAATTTAAATTTAGTTTTTTGTCCTGTATCTTCTGCCTTAGCTGCTAATTTTTCATCATCATCTCTTACTTTTACGTAATATCCGTTTGGGGCTTTTAATACATACTCCTTATTATCCACTTTATATGCTTTAAATTTAGTAGCACCTTCTTTATCTGTATCTGCTATTAAAAAGTTTTTATTGTCTAATCGTATATAACTCCCATTTTCTAACATTAATTTCACATTACCATTTTCATTTATAGTTAATATAAATATTCCTTTTTTATTTGAATTTTCTCCTGTTGCATAAAGATATTTACCTTCTCCAACTACAACAAATTCATCTGTATAAACTGATTTTATTTTAACTTTCTTCTTATCTTTATCCTTGTCTTTATCTCTATCATAAAAGCTCATATCCATACATTTCACCTCCAATAAAATCCATTCTATATATACTATGATTTTTATGTTTATTGGTTAATTAAAAGTAATATAAAAAATAAAAATAGGTGTGATATTTTCATTATCACACCTATTTTCAGATTAATATGTTCCTTTTTTTTCTATCTTGTCATATAGTTTTTCATCCCTAGTTTTTGTTGAACCGGAATTTCTAGCACCTATTTTTTTGCCATCTTCTATTCCAATTTCAGAACCATGTTCAAATAACATCTTTCTTTTTTCTGCATTGCTCTTTGGTCTATCTTTATGTCTATTTTTATTATTTTTCATAATAAACCTCCTTGATGCTTAATTAATTTCATATTTAATTTATCCAAAATCCAAATTCATATTCTAATTACACATCAATTCTTTACAGTTTATATATTTAATTATTTTCATATTATTTTTTTCATCTACTTCAAAGTTGTATTTTCTATATATTTTATTTAGTGATTCTTGGCTGATTATAGGTTTATAAGGTATAGCTATTCCTTCTATTCTATTTATATATTTAAATGTATAGTCTTCAAAATAATGATTGTATGAATCTAACTTTCTGTTTATATTGTTGACTATATACTCTAAGTTTTCAAGTATAATCTTTCCATATCCATTGTTAGGTTTTCCTGATGAAAATTCATTAATATATAACATCCCTTCATCTTTTATATTGTAATAAGTACAGTTCATATATGTATCTTTTGTATTTCCTGTTAATATTCTTATATCTATTTTCATAAAAATTTCGATTTCATTTTTATTTAATTTAGTCATCAAACAAACCAATTTTCTATTTACATGTTTTTTTACTTCAAACATCACTTCTTCTTCTGTGTTTAAATATTTTTTTACTTTCTTAATTAATTTCACATAATAGTTGTATGTATTAACAACATCTTTATTTTCATTATTAATATCTTTTGTGGATATAGTCTTGTATTTATTTTTTTTTATAGACTCTATATTTTTTAAAATTAAGTTACTTTTCATTTCATCTATTTTAGATAATAAATTTTCCATAGCTCCTCCACATATAAAAATCTTTATTAGTTTTTATATGTGCTAAGTCAAACTTTATTACTAGTTTTATTATTTTTTCTATATTTTAATAAATTATCTTATTATAAAAAAATAGTATATTTAACTGTTTCTCCAACTAGTTAAATATACTATTTTTTATAAATTTTTCATAACATTACAAGGATTTCCTACAGCTACACAATTAGATGGTATATCTTTAGTTACAACACTCCCAGAACCTATAACTACATTATTGCCTATAGTTATGCCTGGGTTTATTATAGCGCCTCCACCTATCCATACATTATCTCCTATATTTACTGGTGCCCCATATTCAATACCAGAATTTCTAAGAGTTGCATCTACTGGATGATATGCAGTATAAATTTGAACATTTGGTGCTAACATAGCATTTTCCCCAATTTTAATTTCACAAACATCTAGCATTATGCAGTCAAAGTTAGCATAAAAATTGTCTCCAACATGAATATTAGTTCCATAGTCGCATCTAAAATTCGGCTCTATATAAATATTTTCCCCCGTAGATCCAAATAATTCTTTTAATAAGATGCTTCTCTCTTTTTCATCTGTTTCTATAGTTTGATTAAATAATCTAGTTAACTTACGAGCACGTTTTCTATCCTCAACAAGTTCCTTATCTGAGGCTATATAAGCTTTTCCATTTAACATTTTTTCTTTTTCACTCATAGGTGACCTACCTTCCAATTAAATTTTATACATTCTACATTCCCATGGCTTCAATTCAAATTTGTTTATTGATGCATGCTTTTCTACTTTTAAATTAGATATTATTAAGTTATCATACTTCAATTTTAGATTTTCATAATTATATATAACACTATCATTTGAAATATTTGTAATTACTAAAAACTCATCATTTTCTAAAATTCTTTTATATGCATATATTTTTTCATCTGCTTCTAATATTAACTTATATTCTCCATATATCAATGCTTCATTTGATTTCCTTGCCTTTATCATGTTTTTATAAAAATTAAGAATCGAATTTTCATCATTTAATTGTTTTTTCACATTTATAGTTGTATAATTAGGATTTATATTTATCCAAGGCTTATTCTTACTAAAACCTCCATAATCGCTATCATCCCACTGCATTGGAGTCCTTGAGTTATCTCTTGATAATCTCCAAGCTCTTTTTATTAGTTCTTCATGAGTTTCTCCAGCGTCTAATCCTAAATAGTAATTATTTTTAGTTTTCACATCATCATAATCTTCTATTTTTTCAAATTCAACATTTGTCATACCAATTTCTTGACCTTGATATATGAAAGGTGTTCCCTCTTGCATAAAATACATAAGTCCTAAGCAAGTTGCACTTTCATACCAATATTTAGTGTCATTCCCTAACATAGATACAATTCTTGGAATATCATGATTTTCTATAAATAGCGCATTCCATCCTATATTATGTAAATTATATTGCCATTTAGATAATACTTTTTTAAATTTAACTAAATCAAGACTTTTGTCCATATTGTTGTTCCATAAATCTAAATGTTCAAATTGAAATACCATATCAAACTTGCCTTCATCTTGTGAAACCCAAAGATGAGCATCTTCTGGAGTTACACCATTTGCTTCTCCAACTGTCATTACATCATACTTACCATAAGTATTTTCCTTTATCTCTTTTAAGTATTTATGGATTCCATCTACATTCATGTGCTTATCAAAAGATGAAACATATTTTAAATTATTAGGATTAGGCATATCTAAAAGTCCTTTTTCTTTATTTATATGGCTTATAGCATCTACTCTAAATCCATCTATTCCTTTATCTAACCACCAATTCATCATATCGTATATAGCAAGTCTCATATCTTCACTTTCCCAGTTTAAGTCTGGTTGTTTTTTAGTAAACAAATGAAGATAATATTGATCTGTTTTATCATCTTTAACCCATGCAGATCCGCCAAATATACTCTCCCAGTTATTTGGTTCTTTATCATTTTTACCATCTCTCCATATATACCAATTCCTCTTTGTACTTTCTTTTGATTCTCTAGATTCTACAAACCATGGATGTTCATCACTAGTATGGTTAATAACTAAATCAACTATTAATTTCATATCTTTTTTATGCACTTCATTTAATAGCTCATCAAAATCATTCATAGTTCCAAACTCATCCATAATAGCTTTGTAATCACTTATATCGTATCCATTGTCATCATTTGGAGATTTATAAAAAGGAGAAACCCATATAACATCAATCCCTAGATTTTTTATATAATCCAACTTTTCTATAATTCCTCTTAAGTCACCAATTCCATCATTATTAGAATCATTAAAGCTTCTTGGATAAACCTGATAAGCTACAGCTTCTTTCCACCAAACTTTTTTCATATATGTCAACCTCCATAACTTCCAATTTTATTTTTATTTTCACTAAACGAATTAAATCTCTACATCTATTTCTACCCCATAGTGGTCTGATACTACGTTTTTATTTATTCCATTAAATATCACATTAGAACTTATAACTTCAACTTCTTTATTGGTAAATATTAAATCTAATCTTAAATCTTCTTTATTTTTATCCCAACCAGCGATTTTACCTTTTACAGTTACCCCTAAGTCTTTATTTTTAGATAAATTATATGTATCTAAGAACTTAGAACACAGGTAATCATAACCTTCAGAGTTTACATTAGCATTATTATTAAAATCCCCCATTATAAATGCTAATTTATCACCTTGAACTTTTTGTATAAGCTTATTTGCTTGTTGTATAAATGGCTCTTCCTCATCTTCCCACCATCCAAGATGGCAAGAGTAAAAACTAATTTGCTTATTGTTATATAAAGCATCTAGCTTTACTATCTTTCTAGTTTTCCAAAAATTTAGATCTTCACTTTCAGATATATAAAAACTTTCTTTATTAACTATAGGAAGCTTTGTCATAAGACAAAGCCCCTCCTCATAGATATTATATCCTATATGAGCCATATCCCAATAAAACTCATAATCACTATTTCCTAATTTCCCCAACTCTTCTTTTAGTAATAATACAAAATTATCAATTTTAATATTGTTATATACTATTTCTTTATCTATTAATTGGCTAACTTCTTGTAAAGCTATTGTGTCATAACTTTTTTCATTTATTATTTTAGCTATATATTTGATTTTTTCTATTTGATTTTCTTCTTGCCATGAATGGCAATTTAATGTTAAAAGTTTCAATTTTGCTACGCCTCCAGCATGTCTAGTATGTTTGATTTTAAAACATCAGCTTTAGGTCCGTATATAGCTTGAACACCTCTATCTTTAACAATAAGTCCAAGTGCACCTAGTGATTTCCATTCCTTCTCACTTCCAACTAAGCTAACATCTTTAACTGTAACTCTAAGTCGTGTCATACACGCATCTACATCTTCTATATTATTAGCCCCACCAAGTAAGTTAATTATCTTACTTGATAATACATCTTGAGAGACATTAGTATTGTTATTTACTTTATTATTTTCATCTTCAGTACCTTCTTCTATATAGTTACCTCTACGCCCAGGTGTTGCAATATTAAATTTCTTAATTAAGAAGTTAAATACTGTAAAGTTTAATAAGAAAAATACTACACATGATATAAAGAAGTTAACTAAATCCATAGTAAGTCCTGCTTTTATAAGCATTGGTGTACGAGTTAAAAACTCTATAAATCCAAATGCATGAACTCTTAAGTTTATTAAATCTGCAAGTGCAAATGCAAATCCTGTAAGTAATGCATATACTAAATATAAAATTGGTGATATAAACATAAACATAAATTCTATAGGCTCTGTAACTCCTGTTAAGAAACAAGCTAACATAGCAGATATAAATATAGGTTTATAATTTTTTGCTTTATCTTTATCAACATTTTTATACATTGCTAAAGATATTCCAGCAAGTGAAGCTGTTGATAATATAACTTGACCTGCCTTAAAACGTGCTGGTGTTATACTTGTTAATAAATGATTATATGCTGAAGTATCTCCTGCTGCTTTTAAATTTATTAAATCTGTAATCCATGCAAGCCATAATGGATCTTGCCCTGCAACTGTAGTTCCGGCTGCTGCTCCTGTAGCTATTTGATAAACTCCACCTAATTCTGTATAGTTCATCGGAACTGTTATCATATGATGAAGTCCAAATGGTAATAATAATCTTTCAAGTGTTCCATATACAAAAGGTGCTAATACTGGTGCTGTATCTTTAGAAGATGCTATCCACATACCAAAAGCATTTAATGCTCCTTGTGCAAATGGCCAAACTATAGCCAATACAATAGCTCCTACAACAGAACCTAGTATAACCACAAATGGTACAAAACGTTTTCCGTTGAAAAATGCTAATGCTTTAGGAAGCTTATCAAAGTTATAAAACTTATTGTATAACATAGCTCCCATAAATCCTGATATTATACCTACAAATACTCCCATGTTAAGTGCCGGTGCACCTAGTATAGATGTAAAGTAATCTTTAACTAAAAGTGTAGACCCTGTTAATGATGTTACTGTTGCTTGCGGATCTAGTAACATATCTGGTGTTACTCCAAGTATAACTCCAGTTATACGATTTATTAATATAAATGCAATTACAGCTGCAAAAGCTCCACCTGCTCGTTCTTTTGCCCAAGAACCACCTATTGCTACAGCAAATAATATATGTAAGTTTCCAATTATTCCCCAACCTATATCTTCTACAACTTTTGCTATAGTCATTATTAATTGTGCATCTGATGACATTCCTATAAGCTTTCCTATAGAAACCATAAGTCCTGCTGCTGGCATAACTGCTATAACTACTAAAAGTGCCTTCCCTAACTTTTGCCAAAAATCAAAAGATATTAATTTAGTTTTATTGCTCATATTAATTCCCTCTTTCTTTTTATTATGCAACCGATTGCATTATTATGTAAAAAAATATAACGCTTTTATTTAAAACTTTCAATTTATGTGTTTAGTATAACACCTCATGAAAATGTTTTCAATATTTTTATTTATTTTTTTAATTTTTTTCTAAATCATAAAGCAATCGCTTGCATATATAATAAAAAACTATATAAAATACATAGTTTTTTATTATATAAATGATTCTCTTTCAATAAACTCTGTTTTTACTATATAGTGTTTATTTTCAAGATTTTTGTCTTCTAATTTTTCTATTAGTAGTTTAGTTGCATAATATCCAAGTTCATCTGCATTAATATTTACAGATGCTAATGGAGGTTCTTGATATTTATCAAGCTGTGTATCATTAAATCCTACTAATGATATGTTATTTAAATTTTTATTTACTAATAATTTTCTAACACCAAATGCAAGTAAATCATCGGTTGTTATAACTGCACTTACATTATGATTTGCTAATTCATTCATACAATTATATCCTTCAAGCTCATTAAAATCTTTTCCATGTAAAATTAGATCTTTACATATTTCTATTCCATTTATTTCTAATGCCATTTTATACCCTTTTAATCTATCTTTAGACATGTTTAAACTTTCAATAGCTCCTATAAATCCAATTGTCTTATGTCCATTTTGTATAAATTTATTTACAACATTATACGTAGCTTGAAAATTATCGTTATCTACCCATAAAACATCGCTTGAATCTTCTGGTCTACCTATAACTGAAAAAGGAAATTTAATTTCTTTTAAATAGCTTATACCTTTATCATTTTCTTTAGCTCTTAATAAAATTATACCATCTATTAAATTTGCACCTACTATATCTTTAATACTATCTAATTCCGTTTTATTTTCTTTAGTAAATACATAAGTTATGTAATAGTCTTTGCTTTGAGCATAAATACTTATACCTTTCATTGCATTTATAAAAAATGAATTAGTAAGAAGATCCTGTGCTTCATTAGGCAATATAACTCCAAGTATTCTTGTTTTATTATTTGCTAGACTTCTAGCTATAGCATTTGGTTTATAATTCAATTTTTTTATTGCCTCATTAACTCTATCTTTAGTTTCATCACTTATCTTTGAATTATTAGATAATACCCTTGATACTGTAGACGTTGCTACCCCTGCTTCTTTTGCTACATCTTTTATAGTAACTTTCATCATTTTAAACGTTCCTTTTTATTTTTTAAATTATATATTTTATATTTACTTTTATTATATATTATAACAGACTATTGTCCATATTCCTTTTTAGGATAAATTATATTGCTTAATTTATTTTAAAATATAAAAAGCAACTTTGATTTTTACCTAGTTTAATTAGGAAAATCAAAATTGCTTTTTATTTTAATTTATTACTGTATCATATCAACTTCTATACTTATTTTTTTTAACTTATTAGATATTCTATGTATTTCAAAATTATTGTAAAGTTTTCTTATTTTTATCAATGCTGTATAACAATCACAAACATCATATTGTATGTAACTTCCTAATTTATCTTCTATAACTATGACTTCATTTTCTTTATCTAAAAAGCTGTTTTTAATATTAGATTCATAGTCAAAGTTATTTTTCAGTTCATCCTCTGCCTTTAAAAGTAATTTGTATGATTCCTGTAATATTTCTATTTTATTCCCCATTGTTGTACTCTCCTATCAAAATATATGTTTCTTGAATATTATAACGTATTTTATTCGAAATTTAAGCTTTTTATGGAGTATTCCAACATTTACACAAATAACTAAAAACAGGGAGCATAAATGCTCCCTTTTAAATATTTACTTCCCCTTAATATTTTTTTTAACTTTTTTACCTACATTTACGCCAGTATTTATAGTTTCTTTTGCAATATTTCCTACACCATTTAAAACATCTTTACCTACATTTACACCAGTATTTATAGTTTCTTTCCCTATATTACCAGCTCCATTTAAAACTTCTTTCCCTACATCTGTTACAGGCTTTGTAACTTTTTTAATACCTTTTTCTAATTTTTTACTTCCCATTATAATATTCATCTCCAATATTATTATATAAGTAGACATGTCTACTTATATAATAATATGTGCTATTTTGTGGTTTTGTTACAGGTGCTTAGTTTTTACTTAAACAATTCTATTAATTCTTCTTTACTCAATTTATTTAGTGTTTTTGAGTTTGATAGTTTATCATCAATTATATTTTCTATAAGCTCTCTTTTATTTTCTTGTAAATCAATAATCTTTTCCTCTATTGTATCTTTTGAAATTAACTTTATAACTTCAACTACATTTTTTTGACCTAATCTATGAGCTCTATCACTTGCTTGATTTTCAACAGCTATATTCCACCATGGATCAAAATGAATTACCATATCTGCACTAGTTAAATTCAATCCTGTTCCACCTGCTTTTAATGATATTAAAAATACACTTATTTCATTATTTTCATTAAACTCATTTACTAATTCAACTCTATTTTCTGCTTTAGTTTTTCCATCTAAGTACACAAATTTTATATTTTCTTTTTCTATTTCATTTTGTATAAGTTTTAAAACACTAGTAAATTGAGAGAATAATAATATTTTTCTTTTACTTTCAATTGCTTCTTTTAAAATATCCATACACACATCAACTTTAGAACTCTTACCTTTATAATCTTTTAATATAGTCCCTGGATGTAAACATAATTGTCTTAACTTTGTTAAGTATGAAAAAATAGTTATCTTATCATTTTCAACACTATTGTTTTCTAATTTTTCTAAAATACTTTTATTGTAAATATCATATAATTTTTTTTGTTCTTTATTTAATTCTACAATGAATTTTTTCTCTATTTTATCAGGTAACTCTTTTATAACTTGTTTTTTAGTTCTTCTTAATATAAATGGTTTTATTAAGGATTTTAATTCTTTATTACTGTCCTTATTTAAAAATTTATTTTGAAAATATACTCTATCATAAAGATATCCAGGCATAATAAAATCAAATATGGACCATAACTCAATTAAATTATTTTCTATAGGAGTTCCTGTAAGTGCAAATCTTACATTAGAATTAATACTTTTAACTGACTTTGTGCTTATTGCATCAGGATTTTTAATATTTTGAGCTTCATCTATAATTAAGCAATCAAATATTTTATCCTTATATTTATCTAAATCATTTCTTATTGTTGAATATGTTGTTAATAAAACATCATATTCACTTGTATTTTCTATTATCTTTTCTCTATTTTTTTTATCTCCATGAACTATTCCAACATTTATATTAGGTGCAAATTTATCAAATTCACTTTTCCAGTTGTGTATAAGTGATGTTGGTGTTATTATCATATTTTTAGCCCCTTTATTATTCATAGTAAAGGCTATAGTTTGTATAGTTTTTCCAAGTCCCATCTCATCAGCCAATATTCCACCAAATTTATAATAACTTATATTATTAAACCAATTAACACCATCTTTTTGATAATCTCTTAAAATATTTTCTAAATCTTTAGGTATTATACTTTCATAATTTTCTTCATTAACAAATCTGTCTGTTATATTTTGTATATGTTGCTTTCCAGTTACAAAATTTATCTTATTTTCTTTTATATAGTTATCTATATATAGAGCTTTATTGTTTTCAAGTTTAATATTATCTACTTCATCTGATACTCCAATAATATCTATTAGTTCAAGTAAGGCTCTTATTTCCTTATCATGTAAATCTAAATATATTGAATCTTTTAATTTATATAAACGTTTATTTTCCTTATATGTATTATATATTTCTTTATATCTAGATTTATTTAAATTTCCTATTTTAAAATTAAAATTCATTTGGTTGTTTTCATTAACATCTATATTAGCTACTACTTTTAACTTTGCATAAGATATTTCATTATTGTTTAAAGGCTTTATAGAAGTACTCTTTTGAGATTTTTTCTTGCTTAACTCATCTATACATTTAAAGATTGTAGCTACCATATGCTTACATATAAATGTGTGATTTTCACCACTTTTACTTAACCAATCATTACAATCACAACTAGTGCTTACAAGTCTGTGTGTTTTATCATTTATAATAATTAAAGTTGTGTTTAATTCATTATAATGTTCATTAGATACAGTTGCATAAAAATTCACATTGTTAGTATCCTTTTTTACATAAGCATTGCTAACTAAATTATTTTTATACATTACAACACCTGTATTATATCTGTTTTTGTCAGTATTTGTTTCAATAATATTTTTAACTTCACTTATTTTCAATTTTTTCACCTGCTTTATTTTAAAAATATAAAGACCTGTATATTACAGGCCTTATTTTTTATTTGTTTTTTTATCTTTTTTTATATTATCCTTTAATTCCTCTAAGTTCAAACTTAGATATAAGTTTTCAAATGAACTATCCATCTCTCCACTTACATTATCTAAATTACTAAAAGCTATATTATCATATATAGCTTCTTCTACAGCCTCATCATCTTTTTGGCTTTTGTTTTTATTATTCATATATATCTTCCTTTCATATTACCAATATATTTTATTATTAGTTTACATTTTATTGTTAATATTATGTAGCTGATATAAAATTTGATATAAAAAAAGCACCTAAATCATAGGTACTTCTTAAACTGGCGGAGAGGGTGGGATTCGAACCCACGGTCCCTTTCGGAATCACTGGTTTTCAAGACCAGCTCCTTAAACCACTCGGACACCTCTCCGTATTTCACAATCTTATATAAATAATATACCATATATTAGTGTATTTTGTAAATATTTTTTAATAAATGGCTAAGAATAAATACATAAGTTAAAACTTATATATATCTTAGCCATTATTATTATTGCTTTTATTTATAATTTATTAAATTCGTTCTACATTAGCTTCTATGCATTTACTTTCTATATTAGGATTAACTGGAAGTATTATAACAAAATTACTACCTTCTCCCACTTTACTTTCTACATATATTTCACCTTTATGTAGCTTAATTATATGATTTGTTATAGTAAGGCCCAATCCACTACCACCTTTAACTTCATTATTCAAATCTACAACTTGGCTAAATCTATCAAATATTATTTTATGATGTTTTTCATCTATTCCAACACCCGTATCTAACACACTAATCATAACTTTATCATTTAAATCTTTAATAGTGATAGTTATTGTTCCTCCATCAGGGGTAAATTTAGCTGCATTTCCAACTAAGTTAACTATACATCTTTCAATTTCATATCCATCACACATTATATTTTTTTCTTCTATCTCAGGATCTATTATTAACTCTATTCCTTTTGTACTTACATAGTCTATTAATGTTAATGCAGTTTCTTCTACTAAATAAACTATATCTACCTCTTTTAATGAAATTACATACATATCATTTTCTAACTTAGTGCTATCAACTATATTGTTTATTAAATTTAATAATCTTTTACAATTTCGTTGTGATACATCTATATAGTGACTTAAGCTTTCTTCTTTTATTTTTCCATCTTTTTTCATTAATCCTACTATTAATTGATTAGTACTACTTATAACATTTAATGGTGTTCTTAATTCATGAGATAAATTTACAAAATAACTGTTTTTATTTTTTTCTAACTTTATATTTTTATTTAATAATACAGTATTTCTTTCCATTTCTTCTCTTAACCTTAATGTTTTCTTTTGTACTAATTTATCTAACTTTTTAACTTTATATTTATGATTTATTATAAATGCTATTATTATTAATATATATATAAAACATGCATATCCACTTAGCCAATATGGTGGTTTTATAGTAAAGTTTACTTTATTTTCATCACTTATATTTCCACTTGTATCTATAGCCCTTACCTTAAACGTATATTTACCTGGAGGTAAATCATTGTATGTAACATAATTATCCTTAGTTTTCACATAATCTCCACTTGTTCCTTCTAGTATATACTCATATATAGTATTTTTATAGCTTGAATAATTTGGTGTGAAAAATTTAATAGTTATTGTATCTGTACTTTCATTAATTTTCATATTTTCTATACTTAAATACTCTTTATTATCTATAGTAAATTTATCAAATAACAATTCCGGTTTTTCTCCTGATTTTATTATTTTTTCTGGATAAAATGAATTTAGCCCATTTACTCCACCAAAGAAAAATTCCCCTTTGGTATTTTTATATGCAGCATTTCCATTAAATTCATTACCTTGTAATCCATCTGTTATACTTAAATTTACTATTTTATTTTTATTAATATCTAATTTGGCTATTCCCTTATTAGAACTTACCCATACATTATCTTTATCATCTACTAATACTCCGTATATAGTATTATTAGCTATACCATCTTTAGTAGTATATCTTTCAAAGGTTTCTGTTTTCTTGTCAAATTTATTTAATCCATAGCTAGTTCCAATCCATATATTTCCTTTACTATCTCCATTTATAAATCTTACATGATTATTGCTTAAACTATTTTTATCTTCTTTATTATATTTATAATTTTTTATAGTTTTTTCTTTTGGATTAATCATACATAATCCTTCTTGCTTTAAAAATCCTAAGAAATAGTTACCTTCGCTATCTTCATATATATGTTTTACATATTTATTTTGAAATTTACCATTGTTTATATATTTATTTATATCTACAATTTTGTCTGTTTTAATGTCTAATATACTAAGTCCATCAGACGTTCCAATCCATAAATATCCCTTACTATCTATAAAAATATCTTTTACCTTTTCATCTATTAATCCATCTTCTATATTATAATTTTTCAATGTCTTATTTGATTTATCAACTTTTATAAGTCCATCATCTGTAGCTATATAGATAATATTTCCTTTTCCTATTACATCATTTACAGAATTACTTTTAAATTCTTTGTCTGTACTTGAATTTAAATATTTAGATATATTATTTTTTCTATCTATTATATTTACTCCATTTGAGTTTGTACCTACCCACAAGTATCCCTCTTCATCCTCATAAATTCCATGTACTATATTTTCATTTAATAAGTACTCTTTATCCAATCCAGCTTTATAATGATTTATTTTACTTTCTGTATCGAATATACTTATTCCAGAATAAGTACCTACCCAAATAAGGCCTGTACTATCTTCCATCAAGCTTTTTATATTATTATTAACTAAACTATTTTTATCATATATTTTATGTTGGTATACATCAAAATTATCCTTTTGTTTATTATACCTGGCAAGTCCATCTGAAGTTCCAATCCACATGTTATTTTTACTATCTTTTGTTATTGCTTCTATATTAGAGTTTGGTATAGATTTTGAATTTAATAAATCTGGTTTATAGTTAGTCACTTCATCATTTTCAATATTTATTTTATATAGTCCAGAATTAGAACTTCCACCCCAAATATATCCATCATTATCATAGCAAACAGTGTATATATCTCCTTCACCTAAAGAACTTTCTGCATCACCAGCTGAAAACGTTTTTAAAAGTTTGAAGTCCTTAGATACTTTAAAAATTCCACGTTTAGTTCCAACCCATATATTACCTTCATTATCTTCATCTATAGAATATATAAATTGACATTCTAATCCATCATTTAATCCTAATACCTTGTTAAATTTATCGCTTTTCTCGTCATATAAACTTAACCCTTCATCTGTTGATACTAATATCTTATTATCTTTAGTGTTTATTACCTCAGTTGTATTGTTACTGTTTATCAATTTGTCTTCTTTTGTATAATTTTTAATCTCATCTGTATCTGGATTTAACTTATTAACTCCGTCAATTGTCGTTATCCAAATATTCCCTTGTCTATCTTCAGCTATATCTGTTATATGACTATTGCTAATACTATTTTCACCATCTTGATAATCATATACCTTAAATTCATACCCATTATATTTATTTAATCCATCGTTAGTACCTAACCATATATACCCTTTGCTGTCTTGAAAGATTACATCTATTGTAGATTGACTAATTCCTTGTTCTATATTTAAGTTATTAAAGGTTATCCTTCTAGCTTCTGCATATACACCTATTCCATAGTATGCAAAAACAACAATATTAATTAAAATAAACATACTAACTCTATTAAATAAATTGATTTTCCCCATATACTTTCCTTTCAAAGAAATAAATAAAATTTATACTAATATTATATAGCAATTCCCAAATTTTAACAATATTTTCAAAATTTTTGATTTATTTAATGCAACTCATATATATCTGAAAGCTCTAATTCTATTTTTTGAACATCTATTTTATACTCTTTAATTTCATCTTCCATAATATCGCCTAATAATTTTTTATTTGGTAGTAAAATTTCAAATTCTGTACCATTTTTACCATCGCTTTCTAAATATATTTCTCCTTCATTTAGTTCTATTATAGATTTAACTATACTAAGTCCTATTCCACTACCCTCATTCATTCTATTTAAAGATTTATCTGCTTGTACAAATCTCTCAAATACTAAATCTTGCATACTAATTGGAATACCTACTCCATTATCTTCAACTATTATTTGAACCCATTCTTTATTTATGTGTATATCTACAAAAACATTTCCATTTGGATTTGTAAATTTAATAGCATTCGATAATAAATTTAACATTACCCTTTCAATCATTTCAGGGTCACATTTAATTATAAGCTCTTCTACATCTGTATCAAATACAATATTTATACCCTTTTGCTTAGCATAACTTATAACTGACATAGTTATTTCTTCTACTAATCTAACTATATCGCAATTTTTAAAATTGGGTTTCGTATATCCTACATCTATCTTTGTTATATCCACTATATTGTTTATAAGTCTTAGCATTCTTTGACAATTTAATCTTAAGCTTGATCTATAACTATTGTATGACTCTCTAAAATCTAATTCTGTATTATTTATCTTAATATCTAATAATTGAACAGTTGAATAAAATATATTTAAAGGAGTTCTAAGTTCATGACTTATATTTGCGAAAAATTCACTTTTAACCTTTTCATGATTTTTCATTTTTTCATACTCCATCATATGACTTTCCATCCTATATTTTTCTGTTATATCTGTAAATGTAACTACAAAATTTATGTACTTTCCTTGACTATCTATATTTGAAAGTTTAGAATCCATAATAGTTTGTATACTACAATCAATTATTAAATTTCCATAATTTAAGTTTATTTTTCCATTCCAACAACCATCTTTTAAAATGTGTTCTTTTATTTCATTTATTACTTCTTCATCTCCGGTTTTTAATATTTCTTTAATTTTTTTAGTCAACATTTCTTCAGTGATTTCTTCATTTTCAAAAAATTGACTTTTCATTTTTTTATTTGCATATATTATTTGCCCATCTAAATTACTAATATATATACAACTATGCTTATTTTCTTCAACTAAATTATAAAATACTTTTACTTCTTCTTTTAATTCCCTATTTTTCTTAACAATTATAATAAGTTCTAAAAACAAACCTATTATAAGTACAATAAATGCCATATAAGTTATTGATATTGAGATAAATTTAATATCCATTACAGGCATGTCAGAACCCACAATCGCATATATTGCTTTAATCCAAAGCATCAATATACTAGCACCTATAACTGAATATGTATAATCATTTTCCTTAATACTTTTTCTAAAAAATATTATACTAGTTAGTGTATAAGTAAGTATTAATGCTAAATTATACATCCTAAAAAATGAAGTATCTTTATTCATAGGAAATAATATACTTTCCCTCTCTAAATATCCAACTATTACAGCTAATATTAAAACTAATCCTATAGCTTTAAATTTATGTTCCATAATATATAATCTTACTTTTTTTAATGGAAATGCTGCTATCAAAATAATCACTATTCTCATTAGAGATGTAGATATAGCAATATAACCCTTCATGCTTATAATAGTATTTTCTAATGTTAAATTATCAAATACACCTAATAATATATCTATAAAAAATATCATATACATCAAAGAAATTATAAATAACTCTTCTTTTTTAGTGCTGCTATAACAAAGCAAGCAACTCACAATTGCTAAAAATGAAAGCATTATATTAAATACTCTTATAAAATCCTCTGGCTTAATACTCATACTTAATTTAAATTTCAATATAAATACTAAGCTAAATATGTATAATAAAACTAAGAAAACTGATATTCCTATAGTTAACTTAGTAGCTAGTCTATTGTTAACTTCAAATTTCTTTGCCCGCTTTAATTCCACCATAATTCTCTCCCCTATTAATTATTACTACAAACTATATCACCATTATTTAAAATAGTCTATATTTTCGACAATAAAAGACAGGTTAAGCATTCTTAACCTGTCTTTTGTAAAATTATTTTTTTCTTGATTTTATAGCTCTTGATAATTGATCTGGGCAAGATGTAGATTTTGTTCCACAAGTTATACCTTCTAATATTTGTGCTACTTCATCAGCTTTTTTTCCTATAACTAATGATTTTATTCCTAACTGATTTCCAGCACAACCGCCAATAAATTCAACATCTTTTATTATATTATTTTCATCTATTTCTAAATTTATTCTGCTGCAACAACAACCTGATGTTTTATAACTTATTTTCATATTAATTCTCCTTCACAAATTATAAATATAATTAATATTCATTATATTAATTTGCGATAGGTTTTGTTCATGGCTTATTTTACTTGTCTTTTCTATTTTTTTCTAAAAGCTCATCTATTTCATATTTATTTGGATGAATAAAAGAATATGGAGTATCATCTGATAATTCTTCTATAGACCCACCTTTAAATAATTCTTCGTATCCTCTTTTTTTAGGTATAAATAATTCCTCATATGAATTACTTTCAATTGGTGAATTGCTCTCATGTTGTTTTTTCATATTTTTTGCCTCGCTTATTTTCTTATTTCAATTATTATGCACTTATTATAACTATATATTACTATTACCCATTATTTATTTTTTTAAATATTTTTTTTATAAATTTCTAGCAATTTGCCTAAAAGTATTTTTTAAATTCAATACTCCATATCCTTGAGATATATTTGGATATGTATATATATCATTTCTAGCTGCTCCTAACATTAAATATGTCCTTAAAACATCCGTAAATAAAGATAACTTAGGCAAACTACTTTCTTTTTCTAAGTATTCCATTATTAATGCAATCGCTCCACATACTATACTAGAACTAACTCCAGTTCCAGTTGACGTATTATACCCTCCGTTTATATAGGTAGATATAATATCAACTGCAGGTGCTAATATATCTGGAGCTATTCTATTTCCATTTAAACTTCCTTTAGAAGATCCTATCCATAATCCATTAGTCTTTCCATCGTAGCCTCCAACAGTTATTACTTTTCTAGATAAAGCTAATTGAGTTATTGTACCTGTAGATTTAGGATCTAAAAATCTAGTATCTTTAGATATCAAAACTTTATTAGGAAGATATACATCATAGTTTCCATTTATTATAAATTCTGGTCTTAGCCTAAGAGTCCAAATTCCTGGTTTTATATCTTTTAAATTTATCTCAACTGACTGCTCTGCTGTTTCTAACCAAGGAAATCTATTTACTATTCTATACAATGTTTTTTCTATATAAAACTTTCCAGTATATATCTGATCATCTGGACTATATATAACATTTTGACTTACATCCCCAGATGGTGATATTATTTGTATTCCTATTTTATCAGGTCCTGAACCACTAAAAATCACATCTAAATTGTTATTTTCCCCATTTTGAAAAACAACATCTACATAATCTTTTACAAGTTTAATATTATTATGATAGTGTATATCTGTATTTCCTTCATTACCTGCTCCACTTACCAAGATATTGCCTGATACTTCAAATGCTGCATATGTTTCTAGTATAGATGCTTCTATACTTATATCTGCCTTTGTTCCTACTGTCAAATTGATTATCATAGGTCTATTTTCTTTTCTGGCTATTTCAGTTACATATGTTATAGCAGCTAAAAAGTCTGATGCTGTATAACTTATTTTTCCTGGGTAATAAATACCATTATAACTTCTCAATTTTACAACTACTATATCAGCATCCGGTGCAATACCTTTGTATTCTTTATTTACCTTTCCTTCCCCTACTAAAATCCCACAAACTGTAGTTCCAGTTCCTGTGGTATCAACACTTAAATTGGAATTATTTTCTAATATAGCTTGATTTATTTCTGATCTATTAAATTCACTTCCAAATATCATTCCTTTTGGTGGTGTTTTCGTATCATTTTCTTGATCCCATAAGTATATTATCTTGCTGCTATTATCGTTATTCATTAAGTCTTTGTGTAAATAATCAACCCCTGAATCTATTACAGCAATTAGTATTCCTTTTCCAGAAACATTTATATATGGATTTGTATATATATAATTTGCTCCTGCAGCATCTGCAGCTGACTCTCCATTTTCAACATTATTTGTAATGTTTATTAAAGAGCTCATAGGATCTGAACCACTCCACCATTTAACTTCTTTAATATTATCTAATACACTTTCATCAAAATTCATAGGTACATATATGGAGGCAAGCTTATCGTTTAATATAACATATTGATTTATATTATTTTTTTTAAAAGCGTCTATTATATTACCTCTATATAATAAATAAAAAGATTTTTCATTTTTATACAATATCTTACCTCCTATTTAAATTGCTCAAACATTCCTTTAAAATTAAAAACTCCATATCCCCATATATTATTTGGATATACTATATCTCCAAGTCTATTTGCTCCACCTTGCATAAAAGTTCTTATTTTTTGAACAAATCCTTTATTAGGATATCTATCTCCAACTATGGTATATTCAAAGTATAGAGCTAATGCTCCTGATACATGTGCTGCAGCTGCTGCACTTCCTGTTATCTTTGCATAACTATTGTTTAAATATGGAGCTATTATATTTACTCCAGGTGCTATAACATCTGGCTTTATTGTATTTATTAAATTTGGACCTCTCGATGAAGATGCCCATACACTTCTAGTAATAGAGTTATAAGTTCCTATAGTAAGTACATCCTGTTGAACCCCTGGATAATTTATTGTATAATTCGGAGTAGATTCTTTAAACTTGGTTCCATTATTTATAAATACTCTATTTTGAAGATAAACATTATACTGCCCACCAGTTATATATGCACCTTCTAATCGTAGTTTCCATATACCTGGTTTTGCCCTTTTTAAATATACTATAGTATGTTCTTGACCTGAATATGTTGTTGGGAAAAAATATCTAATAGAATACTCTGTATTTTCTAAATCTAGTATTCCACTTACCAAATCATAGTTTGACAAATCTATAGCTTTAGTTTCTTCCCCACTTGGAGATATTATAAACAAATTTACTCTGTCTGGTTTACTTAACCATATCTCTATCCTTAAATTTGGTTCTTCTTCTTGTATTTGTATTTCTATATCAACAGTATCTCCATCTCTTTTTAATGTCCCAGAGGTATGAGTACTGGTATCTCCTTCATTTCCTGCTCCAGTTACTATACATCTGCCATTTGAAAAATAAGTTTCTCTACTATTTACTCTACTTGCATATCCTGCTAAACCATTACTTCCCATTGATACATTTAATACTGTTGGTATATCTAATTCTTCTGATTTAAGGTTTACATACTGTGATGCTACAGATAACATCGCACTATTATATACCCCATTTATTTTTGCAACCTTTATAATTATAAGTTCCGCTCCTGGTGCTACTCCTTCATATGCTTTATTTATATTTCCAAGACCTGCACAAATTCCACTAATCATAGTTCCATTTCCGTCTTCATCAGTTGATAAGCTTTTATCATTATCTTTTATAGCTTTGTTTATATCTTCTTTTGTATATTCAGTTCCTAAGAAAAATCCCTTAGGTGGATTTCCATCTTTTGTTTGGTCCCATAAATAACGAATTTTACTAGTTCCATCTGGATATATAAAGTCTTCATGCAAATAATCAATGCCTGTATCTATAACAGCTATTATAGTTCCTTGGCCTGTTAACTGTATATTAGGATTATTTTTAAAAAAATTAACGCCTATGTCTTCTTGACCTGTTACCCCATTGTCAATACCTCTTGTTATTTCACCTAAAGGCGTAACCTTTATTACATTTTCAATAATTTGAACAGATTCTAGATTTAAAATTGCTTCTATATTTTTTCTACTTAATGCATCAAAGAACATTAACGTACTCGTTTCACTGAGTCTTATGATTTCATATGGTACTTTTAAATTTTTTAAATCTTCATTAAATCCTATACTATGTTTTATATAAATAGCATTAGCTATATCTGTTTCTATTTTTTTTTGTCTTTTCTTTCTTGATTTTCTAGTTAATTTTTCAAGTTGTAAATTATTTAAATCTAAAAAACCATATCCATAAGAAGAATTTGGATATATCCTATCATTGTTTCTCCTTGCACTTTCATTTATAAGAGCCCTCGTTTTTTGAGAATATAAAAATTGATCATTTCCTTTTATAATCCCCCACTCCATTAAAAGGCAACATACTCCTGTTGCATGTGGAGTTGCCATGCTGGTTCCAGTTAATGCACCTAAACTTCCTCCTGGTAAAAAAGATACTATATCTTCTCCTGGAGCTAATATATCTGGCTTATATATGCCGTTTGTAATATCTCCTTCTCCTGAAAAACTTGATCTTGTATCTGTTTTAGAATTAAAACTACCGATTGTCAAAACTTTATTAGCAGTACCCGGTACCGTAACTGTTAATATTTCATCTGCTTCTAAAAACTTAGTATCCTTTGATAATGATTCAGATGTTGGTAAATACATATCTATGTTTCCATCTATTATATCAATTGGTGTAAATACTAAGGTCCATATGCCAGGAGTAATTTGCGTATTTGAATTTAATTGTATAGTTACTCTTCTTACTAAAGAGTAAGGTGGTATCTGGTAAAAATATCCTATAACTTTTGTATTTTCTAATTTGTTATTTATGCTTGGAGAATTTTGGTTCATTATCTGGGTTCTTTGGTTGGATGGACTTTTTACATATACACTAAAATCATCAATATAGTGTGGCCATATATTTATATTTATTAATTTTTCATTCTCGCCTACTATAAATTCAACTTCTTTTGATTTGTCATTAGTAAGTTTAATTCTTTTATGACTACCTTTTAAAGCATTGTTTCCTGCTGCTACAACTATATTATTTTTCCAAAATAAGCTCATTTCATCTATATACTCCTCAAATAAAGAAAGTCCTTTATGTGAACCTTCATTACTTCCATAACTTATATTTATGGCAATAGGCATTTTAAGCTCTAAAGATTTATCTAGCATAAACTTTATAGCTCTCATAAATTCCGTACTTTTAGAAAATACATCTGTTTGTCTTCTTCCTACTCTAACAGCTATTATATTAGCTTTATTTGCAATACTTGCGCAAATTCCTAAAACATGAGTACCATGTGTACTTGTTGTGTGAATTACAGCTTCGTTTATATTTTCTTTTGTATATAATGTTCCACTATTGAAACCTTCTGGTGGATTACCATCTATAGATTGATCCCAGTAATACAATATTTTAGATTCTCCATTTTCATCTTTAAATATAGGAAGAGTATAATCAATTCCTGAATCTATAATGCCAATTAATGTTCCTTCTCCTGTTAGTTGATTTCTTTTTTTAAATGTATCTATGCCTGTAATTGAAAAGCTTTGTATATCCTGAGATTCTAAAGTAAATGGTTTTTCTACATATTCTATTTCTGGATATTCTACTAATCTATTTATATCATCTATATTTTTTGATGTTATTATTGCATAAGAAGGGCTTAATATTTCAACAAGTACATCAAGTTCATCTTCTAACCTTTTTACGTCTGAATTATATTTAACTATTACTTCATATTCTATAGTAATCACCTCTTATAAATTTATGATATTAATAATATATTCCTTAAGTATAGTTATATATATCAAAATTTTTTCAAAATAATAAATATAAATTCATAATTGGTTTTGCTTTGAAATTTAAACATCTATCACAAATTTTTAAGATTAAAATATAATAAATTACATAATTATTTTAGGATGTGATTTTGATGAGCAATTTAGACTCTGTTAAAGTAAATGTAGAGATAGTTAAACCTTATACAAGTACTGAACCTATACGTTTTAGAAGATATACCGTTATTCATAGTGAAGATTCTAGTTCTATTAATGTAGTAATTAGTTCTGAATTTGAAATGCTTAAATTTAGTACTGTGAGTACTGATATAATTTATGGTCAATGGGTTTGGTTTTTTAATGATATTTATCAGCTTAATTTATTTGCTTTTGTAGGTGATTATCCTTATGAAATTTCCAAACTTAGATATAATCAATTTTTAGAAAAAATGCCTATATCTATAAGCGCAATAGTTAATGGAGATATGAAATTTTTAGAAAATAGACCAGTTCTTCTTAATACTCCAGTTTTAGTTAGATTCATATCTAAATATGCTGAGTTTAATAAAATATCTCAGTATGGAATTATACGACAATATATTGAAACTGATGAAGACAGTGAATAAATTCTTATTTTAAAAATATAAAAGACTATAATTTATTGTAAATTATAGTCTTTTATATTACATATTATTTTTTATGATATAAAATTCTAATATAGATCCCCTATCTGTAAATAAAATTTACTGTGTTTTTTAATTTAAAAATAATTTATTCAAATATATGTTTAATAAATTCTATAGGACTATATATTATAAGCCTTGGTCCTGCAAACTTCATCACATCTTTTATCTTAGCTCTCATATCCTTTTTATAGCAGTGTATAGGACACTTACTACAAAATTTTTTATCATTACCAAACTTACAAAAATCTAACCTTTTATTTGCATAATTTAATAATTCTTCACATTCTAAGCATAATCCAACTTTGTTCTTATGCTTTTTTTTACAGTATATAGCTATCATAAGTTTGATAGTTTTTTTCTCTTTTTCTATTCTAGTCATAAAATCCCCCTAATTAACTACAACTAAGAGTATTATTTTTAACATAAATTTTCTTGTCACATATAGCTGCACTAGATTTTCTATGCGAAACCATTATGAGTGTTTTATCTATGCATTCATTATTTATACTTTTTAATATCTCAGCTTCATTTAATGTATCTAAATTACTTGTAGGTTCATCTAGTATTAATATATCTGCATTATGTAAAAACGCTCTAGCTATACCTAATCTTTGTTTTTCTCCTGAAGATAAATTCCCTCCAAGTTCACCTACATTAGTTTCATATCCATTAGGTAATGTTTTTATAAATTCGTGTATAGAAGCTTTTTTACAAGCATTTATAACGTCATCTAAAGTAGCATCTATATTCCCTATTTTTATATTATTTTTTATTGTATCATTAAATAAGAATGTTTCTTGAGTTACTAATGATTGTGATTTTCTTAAAGTTTTAGTAGGTATACTTTCTATATTCTTATTATCTATAGATATATTACCTTTATTAACATCCCAAAATCTCATCATAAGTTTTAAAAGTGTACTTTTACCACATCCACTTTCTCCAAGTATAGCTATTTTATCACCTTTATTTATATCAAGATTTATATTTTTAAGTAATACTTCATCTCTTTTATCATAACTAAATTCAACATCTTTAATATTCATATCATGTGAACTTAAATCACATTCACCATCAACTTCTTTAACTGAAGGTACTTCATCTAATATATTAAATAATCTTTGTGCACAGGCAAAAGTATGTACTAAATTATTAGATAAGTTACTAAGTGCAACAACCGGTCCAAAAGAGCTAGATAGTAACACTATAGCTACTAATAATTCACCCATATTTATGCTTCCTATTTGATATAGATGTATGCCTATGAATAAAAATACTAATATAGCTATCATTATAGTAACATCAGTAAAAGCTTTAACTATACCTTCATGTTTTTTAATTCCTTTTAACTTATCATTTAATTTATCACTATTTTCATTTATAGCATTTAATCTAACTTCACCTTGATTAAATAATAATATCTCTTTTATACCTTTTAACGACTCTAATAAAAAACTATTAGTTCTTCCAAATTCTTCTCTGTATTCAACCCCATATTCGTTCCCATACTTAGAAGATATTACAGGTATAATATATCCTACTATTATATAAAACTCAAAAGCTGCTATTCCAAAGTATATATTTATACTAAATAATATAAATGTTACTACTATAGAAGTAATTATTGCTATAGCTATAGGAGCTATAGTATGAGCATAAAATACTTCTAATAATTCTATATCGCTTGTTATTACAGATATTAAATTACCTTTTTCCTTAGTTTCAAGTTTTGCTGGTGCTAACTTTCTAAGAGCTTTATATACTTTATATCTAAGTACCTTAAGTATAGTGAATGCTATATAGTGACCTGAATATTGTTCTATGTATCTTAAAACTCCTCTTAAAATAGCACATAAAATCATTATAATTATACAAGTTTTAAAAGTGATTCCCATATCTATTCCGATACTAGTGCCTATTGCTACAGCTCCAAAAGTCGTTATAGCCATAGATGCTAAAAATCCTAATACTCCAAAAGTTATAGTTATGCACATTACTGGTGTTAGTGGCTTTAACACCTTTATAAGCCTTAACATTATACTAAATCCTGATTCTCTATTCACTTATAGCCACCTCCAAATATGCTTTTTCTTTATATATACTCTCTAAATTATTTTGATGGCTAACAAGTTCATAATACTTTCCATTACCATCCATAAGATTTTTATGATTTCCACTTTCAACTACTCTACCTTTATCTAGTACATATATAACATCTGCATTTTTAACATTAGCCAATCTATGAGATATTACTATAACAGTTTTATTATCAGATATTTCATAAATAGATTTCCATATCTTTTCTTCACTCTCAACATCTATATTAGATGTAGCTTCATCAAATATATATATTTCAGGATTAGATATTATAGTTCTAGCAAGAGCTAATCTTTGCTTCTGCCCTCCTGATAATAAAGATCCTCCTTCTCCTACATTAGTTTTAAGCTTATTAGGTAGGCTCATTACAAAATCATATAAGTTTGCTTTCTTAAGGGCTAATTTAATATCAGTTTCATTTGTATTTTTATTACCCATTTTTATATTTTTTTCTATAGTTGTATTAAATATATATGCATTATGATTTATAAATCCTAGCTTCTTATTTAATACTTCAAATGGTATATCATCTACATTAAGTCCATTTAGTTTTATACTTCCACTATCTACTTTTCTTTGCTTTAATAATAAGTTTGTTATTGTACTCTTTCCACATCCGCTTTCACCAACTAAAGCTACCATTTTATTTTTAGGTATATCAATGTTTATATTGTTAAGTACTTTTCTTTCCTTATCATAACTAAAGTCTACATTATCTATTTTTATATTTATATTGTTTAATGATTTTAACTCTTCTTTAGTTAAGTCTTGTTCTTTGTTAACTTCACTATCTAATAAATCAAATATCTTATCACTTGCAGCTATTCCATTCATAGCAACATGGAAATATGAACCTAATAATCTAAGAGGTATGAAAAACTCAGAGGATAATAATATTATTATTAAAACACCACCTATAGTTATATTACCTTTATTAAATTCTAATATAGCTATAATAATACCTAAGCTAGCTCCTCCAAATGCTACTAAATCCATTATAGTTATAGAATTTAACTGCATAGATAATACTTTCATAGTTATTTTTCTAAAGTGCTCAGCTTCTTTATTCATTTCTTCATTTTTACTCTCATCTAAACTAAATATCTTTAGTGTAGTAAGTCCTTGAAGATTTTCTAAAAATGAATCTCCTAAATTAGTATATACATTCCAGTACTTACTAAGTAGCTTCTTCGCAAACTTCATTACAGCTATTATAGATACTGGTATTAATGGTACACATAAAAGTAATACTATAGCTGCTTTAAAACTTATAAATGATACTATAAAAAATAAAGTTATAGGTGCTAATAAGCTATAAAACAACTGAGGAAGATATCTTCCAAAATATATTTCTAATGCTTCAACTCCATCAACAGTTATTTGCACTATAGATGATGTTGATATTGTATCTATATAATTCACACCTAAATCCAATAATTTTTTATAAATCTTTTCTCTTATGCTCTTTCTAACATTAGCTGATGCATGATAAGAAAATTTAGTTGATATATAATTACATATAAATCTTATAATTAAAACTAAAAATATAAATACAGATGATTTTAATATGTTTATATTTAAATTATTTGAATATAGTTTATCTACAATATTACCTATATAAACTATTATTAATATATTACAAATTATAGATATCCAATTCATTAAAACTGTAAGTCCTACCCACTTTTTAGAATCTTCACTAAGTGATAGTAATCTTTTGTTTACCATATTATAATGCCTCCCTTTTTATTGTCTTCATCTTTGTAAAAACTGCTACCTTAACTATCCACATCGCAATAATTATCATTCTCATTGTAGAGTTATTAATAACTATAAACATGAATATTAATAGTATAGATACAGGTATTGTTAACCAAAGTTTTGCTTTTAAAGTCATGCCTCCTTGTTCTCTAAATGACTTTACATACTTTTCATAAACTTTAGTTTTCATAAATTTTTCATTTAATCTATCACTACTTTTTAATAAACAAAATGATGTAAGTAGTAATAGGGGAGTCGTCGGAAGTAATGGTAAAAATATACCTATTATACCTAGTGTAAGTGCTATTAAAGCTACTATTAAATACATAATTTTTTTTAAGTTTTTCATTTTCTCCTCCTAACATACCTTTAAAGGTATAAAATACATCTCACTATCATTTTCCCCTATAAATCCATCTACATTATATACATCTTTTATTATTTCTTTATTTATAATACGCTTAGGTTCACCATGTTTTATTATAGATCCATCTTTCATTATTATAATATTATCACTATATTTTATAGCCTGGTTTATATCGTGAAGTACCATTATTATAGTTATATTATGCTTTTTATTTAAGTTTTTTACCATTTCTAATATTTCTATTTGATGGTATATATCAAGATAAGTTGTAGGTTCATCAAGTAATAAAACTTCTGTATTTTGTGCAAGTGCCATAGCTATAAATGCTCTTTGTCTTTGTCCTCCAGATAAACTCATAACTAATTTATCTGATAAATCATTTAAATTAGTTGCATCTATTGCCCACCTAACAATTTTTTCATCTTCTTCTTTAGATGAATTTTTATGTGGTACTCTACCATAGCTTATTAAAGTTTTCACGGTTATATCCTCTGGAGATTGATTCTGTTGATGAACTGTTGCTATACGTTTTGCTATTTCTTTGTATTTCATATTATTTAATTTAGTATCTTCTATAAACACATCTCCACTTTTAACCTTGTTGTAACAAGAAAGTAAGCTAAGTAGTGTCGACTTTCCACATCCATTAGGCCCAAGTATAGTAGTTATCTTCCCCTTAGGTACATCTAAACTTAAATCCTTTATAAAATTCTTTCCTTTAATATATGAAAACTCTAAATTCTTTCCTCTTAACATTTACTTTCACCTCTTCTAAGTAGATATATAAAAAATGGAGCTCCTATTACAGACATAACAAGTCCTACAGGTATTTCATATGGTTTTAATAAGCTTCTTCCAAGTGTATCTGCTAAAAGAAGTAGTACACCTCCCATAACTCCACTAAAAGGTATTAAATACTTATGGTCTGAGCCTATTATAAATCTAGCTATATGAGGCACTATAAGTCCTACAAATGATATAATACCTGCAACTCCTGTTGATATACTAGCTAAAAATACTGCAACTGCTGATATAACTATCCTTTGTTTATCTGTATCTATACCTAAACTCTTAGCTGTCTTATCTCCAAGTACTATTAAGTTACAAGTTTTAGAAAGTGGTATAGTCATTATTATTCCTATTAATGTATATATAGCTAGTGTTTTTACATCTATCCACGAAACAGTAGCTAAACTTCCACTTAACCACATTTGTATACTATTTGCTCCATTTCCATTTATCATGGTAACTATTGAAGCTAGAGAACTTAAAAGTGCATTTATACAAACTCCCGCTAAAACTATTCTAATAGGTGTAAACCCTTTATCATAGGCTACACTATAAACAAGTATTGCTGCAATTAAACCTCCACCAAAAGCCAATATAGATTTAAATCCATTTAATTGTGGGAAAAACACCATTACTATTATGGCTACTAAACTAGCTCCTGCTGATATCCCTGTAATACCAGGATCTGCTAGGGGATTTCTCATTACAGATTGTAAAAGAACTCCTGTTACAGCTAGATTGATTCCAACAAATACAGCAATTAATACTCTTGGTAGCCTTAGATCTTTTATAATCCCTATATTTCCAGTAGTTTCACTTGAAAATAATCCACTTATTAATTCTAGAAACCCAATTTCTATACTTCCTGTTTTCATAGAATATAGCATTATAAATACAAGTGATATTAATCCTACTCCTATATACATCAATTTTTTACTATTTTCGCTTATACTCTTTTTTTCATAATGTATTTCTTCACTACAACACGCCTTATTCATAAAGTATAACTCCTAACTTATCTATTGCTTCTACAGCCTTTAAATTTGCACTCATTCCAAAGTATTCGTTTTCTAAATAATGTACATTTCCATTTTTTACAGCATCAACTCTTTGCCAAGAAGTATTTTTACTTAATTCATCTTCAACCATCTTTTTAGATTCTTCAGGTACTGCATGAGTCATAACCAGAATTTTTTTTGGATTAGCTTTTATAACCTCTTCTATATTTATAGGTAGAAATGATGACTTATCACTTTTAAATAAATTATTTCCACCAGCTATATCAACTAAATTTCCAACATAGGATTTATCAGTTCCTATCATCATAGACCCCGGTGCTGCAAATATTATCATTACATCTTCTTTACTATCTTTTGTCTTATCTTTTAATTCATTTTCTTTATTTTCTAAATCATTTAAGATTTCACTTGCTTTATCGCTTTTATCGAATTTATTTCCTAATGACTTTATAGTTTCTTTTAATCCATCAACTGAGCTTAAATTTACAAATTCACTTGGTATATTATTTTGAATAAACATTTCTTCATAGTCTTTTCCTAATGTATCTACAGATACAACTACACTAGGATTTAAAGATTTTATTATTTCTAGGTCAGGGTTCATAGGATTTCCAACTTCGACTGCACCTTCAGTACTTTTAGGCAATTCATATGAAGTTTTTGGAACTCCACCTACCTTAACTCCTAATTTATCTAATATTTCAGTAATAGCAACTGATGTAGTTACTACTACCTCACCTTTATTTTCATCTTTAACACTGCTATTATTTTTAACTTCACCACTACTAGTGCATCCAACCATTAAACTAAGTGCTAGTACTCCTATTGTAGAAGCTATATATCTTTTAAGTTTCATATCCTAAATCTCCTATATTTATCTACATTTTATTTTGTTATTAATTCCCCTTTGACTATTAGCCTATTTTTGCCATCGTCTGTACAAGTAACTAAAGTAATTTCTTTTTTATCCATATTTTGTTCTAAAACTGATAAATCCTTAGAATCTGTTTCAAATACTTTAGTTATTTTGTATGTAAATTCATCATTAACAGTTTTTATAACGATTTCATCATCTACTTTTACTTTATAGAGTTCATTAAAAACCTCATTATACATATAGCTACTATGTCCTGCTAAAGAAAAGTTACCTTTTTGCCCTGGCATAGCACTAGTTTCAAAATGGCATACATAATGCTTTAAATATTTATTTTCTATCCCATGAACTACTGCTGTGTTTAACTTTATAGAAGGTATTTTTATAATTGCTATCTCGTCACCTAGTTTAGGATTTTTTATAGACTCACTACTACGTTTACTTGATATTTTATTTTCAAAATTTTTAATTGCTTTATTTTCCATGCTTTTAGAATATATTTTTAGAGATAGTGAGCCTACAATTAAAGCTAGGCCCACTATAATAAGTAATTTAGTTAATTTATCTCTCATATTACTTACTCTTCTTATTTGATTTATTAAATATTAATGTAGAAACTCCAGCTACAACTGCTATCCCTAAACCTATAAATAACAGATTATTAGAATCATTCTCACTAGATTTTTCTTCTTGTTTAGTAGTTTTCTTATTAGTAGTCTTTTCATCAGTTGTTTTAACTTCTTCTTTAGGTTCGTCTATCTTTTCTATTAACTTTAAAGTATCTGTTTTTGTTATTATGTCAAATTCAACATCTCTACCCATAGCATCTACATATATGTTAGCCTTTATTTTAGGTTCTAACGAATTTGCTTCAAATTTTAAATCTATACTTTTTTCTTCTGGATTTTCTGAAACAATTTCAGCTCCTATATCTTTACCATCTAATATTATTCTGTAGTTCTCCATATAATCTGTACCTGTAAATCCAACAGTATAATAAACTTTACCCTTGCTCTTTTCTATCTTCATAGTAGGTTTTAGGTATGTTCTTGACATTGACATTCCTATTTCATTTTCATGATAAACATCATTTTCAACTTCATATATACCACTTTCTAGTTTATCAAGTTCGTTTGCACTAACAGTTATCATAGACGTTAATAGCATTACACTAACTAACATAAATGAAAACATAGATTTTATAATTTTCATTAATTATTCCTCTACTTTCTTTTCTTTCTACCTATTGTTAATCCACCTATTGTAGCCATACTACCTGCCATAAGCATAGTATCACCATTTAATAAGCTTCCTGTTTGAGGTAATTTACTATTTGATTCGTAGTCTTTAACAAATGTTAAAGTATCTTTAAGTAACTTAACTCCAAAATCTATGTTAGAACCCATAGGTATAACGAATAATTCAACTTTTATATCTGCATCAACATTTGGTATTTCAAATCTTATACTTATACTGTTAGAATCTTTAGATACTACCTCGTGATTAACTTTACTTCCATTTACATATATTTTATGGTCTTTCATAAGATCAACCCCTGTAAATGTTAACGTAGCATAAGTTTTACCATTTTCTTCTTCTATCTTACTAGTTTCATTTAAGTATTTTCTAGCCATTTCTTTTCCTGTTGGGTTATCTTCTATTATCTCATTTTTTATAGTATATAGCTTACCTTTAACTGTAGCATTTCCAGCTGTATTTTCTGATTTATTTGAGCTATCATCTGAATTATTATTTGAACTATTTCCTGAGTTATTTCCTGTGTTTGTATTGTTACTAGATGGATTATTAGGTATAGTTGGTTCTTCATTTGAACTTACAAATTTTATAGTAGATTTTTCTAACCCTATTCCAAATTCAACATCTTTATTCATCGCTTTTACAAATATATTCATACTTATATTAGAATCTACACTAGGTACTTCCACTTTAAATTTAACATTATTATTTCCCAAGTCTGTTTTTGTAAAGTTCATATTTTTTCCATCTACTTTAATTTTCACATCTCCCATCATGTCATATCCTGACATTTCAAAAGTTATGTAAGTCTTATTATCTTTAACTTCCATCACTGTATTTTCATTTAATAAATTTCTAACCATTGCATACCCTGTAGGATTGTCACACTTTACAGTATTTTTTAACTCATAAAATCCATTTTTATATTTACCATCTTGATTATCAGTTGATGGCTGATTATCTGGTTTGCTTGGTTGTTCTGGCTGTTGTGATTGTTCTGGATTCTCTGGTGTTTCTGGCTTACTTGGTGTTTCCGGAACTTCTGGATTTTCTGGTGTCTCTGGAGTGCTTGGTACTTCTGGTTGTTCTGGTACCTCTGGTGTTTCTGGAACTTCTGGTAGTACAGGTGGTTGTGTTTTAAAATCACTCTTTACGATACAATTTGCATCTACAACAAAATCTCCAAATGGATTTATCTTAACTCCTAAAACTATATTAGAGTCTATAGAAACAACTTCAAATTCTACCGTTCTTATATCTCCATTTAAAGTATTTTTTACTTCTACTCCGCTTCCATCAACGTCTGCTGTAACTTCTTTTATCATATTTCCAGATGTAAATTCCAACCTCATATATTGTTTTCCATCTCGTATTTCTAGATTACTAGATTGTAAGTATCCATTAGCCATAGAATCTTTATTCTCATCTGATAAATTCTTTAAAGTTGTATTTAGTTCATATACTCCATCTGCAAATTGAGCTATAGGCTTTATATTTGTATCTCCATCATATGCACTTACCTGTGTAAGACTACTTCCAAATATTGATATCACAGCTAAAGCCATAGCTGTAGTTTTATACATTTTTCTTTTTAATAACATTTTTAATTCTCCCCTTTTTTATATCTTCATTTACGTTAATGATATTCATTATTAATCATTACTCATTATTGTTGAGTTTTTGTCATTTTTATTGAATAATTAATTGATAGTGATTTTCATTTATATATTTATATTATCTTGAATTGGATGTATTTTCTAAAATATATTCGCTTTTTTATAAATATTTTGGCATAATTTATAATTTTAATAATTTTTCAAAAATTAAAGGGGATTTTTATGAAAACAATAAAATTAGTCTTAGAAGACTTTTATAACTGCTCTAAATTACCTATAAAGGCTTTAGATTTAAACTTTAAAAATATATATACTAAGGGATATAACAATAAATTTGAAACATTGTTTAATGAACTTGATATCATTTCAAAATTTAAAAGTGAATATCATGATTTACCTAAGGCAACTTTATCCTATGATAATAATACTAGTTTTTTAATTACCACAATGTCTAAGTATGATAATAATAGTGGATATTATGTGCTTGGACCATATGATTCTAATGATAGGTATGCTATTGAGTATTTATTAAATTTATTAAATACTATACATGAAGATAAATTTAGTAGAGGTCGTGCTAATTTGAATTTTAGTTCTTATGTAAAAAAATCAATAGAGTATTGTCTTGAAAATTATGATTCAAATATAAGTATTGATTCTATATGTGAATACTTAAATATAAATAAAAGTTATTTTTGCAAAAAATTCAAACAAGAAACAGATTATACCTTTTCTAGTTTTTTAAATATCTTAAGAATAGAAAAAAGCAAAAAATTATTAATTTCATCTGATATGTCACTACTTGATATAGCTATATCTGTTGGATTTAATAGTCAAAATTACTACACTATAGTTTTTAAGAAAATAACTGGAATAACGCCTTTAGAATATAGAAATAAAATACATTAAATCCTAATTTTCAAAAATAAAATTAGGCAACAAAAAAACAACTTCCTTCGAATGTAAATAGTTATAAATTCATTCAAAGGAAGTTGCTTTTTATTTAAATATACTTACAGATCTATCTAATATTCCTGTAAAATATGCTATAACCATACCATAATTAGTTATAGGAACATTTTTTTCTTTACATATATCAATTTTATTTAATACACTTTTTCTATTTACCATACATGCTCCACAGTGAATAATAAGATCATAATCTTCTATGTTTTCTTTAAAATCATAGCCTACCTTATAATCAATATTAATGTTTCCACCTGCTATTTTTCTTAACATATTTGGTATTTTAACTCTACCTATATCTTCATGAGACACATTATGTGTACAACTTTCACATATAAGTATTTTATCATTAGGCTTTAGAGAATCTAACTTTTTAGTTCCTTCTAAAAAATCTTTAAGATCACCCTTTTGTCTTGCAAATAATATAGAAAAACTAGTTAAGTTCATAGTTTTAGGAATCATAGCTTCTACTTCTTTAAAAGCTTGCGAATCTGTTATAACTAAATCTACATCTTTTAAGTCACTTAATGCTTCAGTAAGTTCAGTGTCTCTTACTACATAAGTTTTTATACCATGGTCTAGACAGTCTCTTATAACTTGAACTTGAGGTAGTATTATTCTTCCTTTTGGAGCTTCTGAGTCTATTGGAACTACTAAAATAACTTTAGATCCATAAGGTAGTATATCTCCAACTATAGGCTTATCTTCTTCCTCTTGTTCTAAGTTTTTAACAAGTTCTTCTTTTAAAGTATCTATACCTTTATTATCTTTTACTGATATAAATATAGAATTATTAAATAGCTTATTTATATTATTAATTTCTTCTTCATTTAATATATCTAGTTTGTTAACAACAACTATATGCTTAACATTATATTTATTAGCTTCTTTTTTCCAAACTTTATATGTATCTATATCTACATTTTTGCCATCAACTACATATATAGCAAAATCTAGTCTTTTTAAATAATCATAACTTTTTTTAATTCTTACTTCACCAAGCTCACTTTTATCTTCAAGCCCTGCCGTATCTATTAATAATACTGGTCCAAAAGGTATTAATTCCATAGCTTTTTGAACAGGATCGGTAGTTGTTCCTTCAACACTTGATACTAAAGATATATCTTGATTTAATATTTTGTTCATAAGTGATGATTTACCACTATTAGTGTTTCCATATATCCCTATATGTTTTCTATTTGCATTTGGAGTAATGTTCATATATGCCTCCTATAAGTAGAAATCTCTTTCTCCCTTTTTCATCTTTTCCATGCTTTCTTTAGTACGTTCTTTTATATCTTCTCTTTCTATGTTTTCAACTTCAGTTTTTATTATTTCTTGTGCTTTATCGTATAATTCTTTATCTCCATAATCTAGAGTGAATTCAAGTAATGTCATAAGAGCATTTGGTTCACAAACATATTTTATATTTCCAGATTTAGCAAGTTGCATAAATCTATCTCCAGTTCTTCCTTTTCTATAACAAGCTGTACAGTAACTTGGTATATATCCATCGCTTAATAATTCTTTTAATATCTCTATTGGACTTCTTTCATCATTAGTTTTAAATTGTTTACTTTCTTTTCCTTGTTCTCTTTCCTTGTATCCTCCAACCCCAGTTGATGAACCAGCAGAAATTTGACTTACTCCATAGTGTAATAACTCTTTTCTCATAGATGCAGTTTCTCTAGTTGATAATATAAGGCCTGTAAACGGTACTGCTATTCTAAGCACTGCTACTATTTTTTTAAATGTTTCATCATCTAATAAGTGTGGATAATTTGCAAGAGTAACCCCTGTTGCTTCTTGAAGTCTTGGCACTGATATAGTATGGAATCCTACTCCAAACTTTTCTTCTAGGTGAGCATTGTGCATCATAAGTCCTAATACTTCAAATCTAGGATCTGCTAATCCAAATAAAACACCAGCCCCAACATCATCAATACCAGCTTCCATAGCTCTATCAAAAGCTGTTAAGTGGTAATTATAATCTCCCTTAAGTGATTTTGGATGCATAGTTTCATAAGTTGGCTTATTATATGTTTCTTGGAATAATATATAAGTTCCTATTCCTTTTTCATGTAAAGCTTTATAGTTTTCTACAGTTGTAGCTGCTATATTTACATTAACCCTTCTTATTTCTCCATTTTCATTTTGAGTTTTATATATAGTATCTAAACATTCTAGAGCATAATCTATAGGTGCATTAACTGGATCTTCTCCAAGTTCAAGTGCTAATCTCTTATGTCCCATTTGTTCTAATATTTTTACTTCTTCAGCTACTTCATCCATTGTTAATCTTCTTCTACAAAACTCATTATCTCTTCTATAACCACAGTAAACACAATTGTTTACACAATAATCACTTACATAAAGTGGAGCGAATACAACTATTCTTTTTCCATATATATCTCTTTTTATTTTTCCTGCTAAAGAATATATTTCTTCTAAATCTTTTTTATCTTCTGTTTGAAGTAAAATTGCTATATCTTTATATGATAATCCTTCTCTTTTTTTAGCTCTTTCTAGAACTTCTTTTATTTCTTCATTTGATGGATTTTTAGTTTCTTCTAAAATTTTATATATTTCTTCATGGTTTATAAACATAACTTAATCTCCTTTATTATTTTCTAAATTCAGGATTATCTCCTCTACTTACTTCAATTTCAAAACCTGCTTCATTTATCTTTTTCTCTATCATAGTTCTATACTCTGCATCTTCATCTAATATATATGCTTTATTGTCATATAAAGAATACTTTCTTCTAACAGACATAGGAGATAAGTTCGGCATTATAACATTTCCTCCAGCTCTTAAACCTTGCTCTCTACCATTTGAATCAATGCTAGATAAAGCAGTCGTTGCTGGTAGTAATACTTTTGGAAGTAATAATCTAACAATAGCTAAACAAATTACAGTCGTTTCTAAGCTTCCATGTTCATAATCTTTAAGTGGTGTGTCTTTATGCGGTATAAAAGGACCTATTCCACACATTGCAGGCTCAAAATCTTTTATAAATCTTAAGTCATTAACTAAGTCTGCATTAGTTTGATTAGGTATTCCAACCATAAATCCAGCACCTGATTGATATCCTATTTCTTTTAAATTTTTCAAACAATTTCTTCTTGTTTCAAAAGGTTCACCTGGATGTATACTTTCATAAAGATCTTTGCTAGCACTTTCATGTCTTAGTAAATATCTATCAGCGCCTGCATCATACATTTTTTTATAAGAGTCATAACTTCTCTCACCTAAGGATAACGTTATCGCGTTGTTTGGAAATTCACTTTTAACAGCTTTTATTATCTCTATAACTTTTTCATCTGTAAAGTAAGAATCCTCTCCACCTTGAAGAACAAAAGTCTTATATCCTAGCTTGTCCCCTTTTCTAACACATTCTAAAACTTCATCTAATGTCAGTCTATATCTTTCTGCATCTTTATTGTGTCTTCTAAGCCCACAATATAGACAATCTTTCTTACAAAAACTCGTAAGTTCTATAAGTCCCCTCATATAAACCTTATTACCATAAGTTCTCATTCTAGTTTCATGAGCTCTTTTCATTAATAACACTTTTGACTCTTCATCTATATTATCTAATAAATATAGTAACTCCTCTTTACTTGCATCATTTGTTTTATACAGTTTTTCTATAATCGCTTTAACATCCATATATTCACCTCGATTTTAATCATTATATAATTAATACCCAAATATAGTATTTAAAAATTTTTTTAAATGCTATATTTAAACATCAATTTTTTTCTTTCTAACATATATTATTTAGATTGAAGGCACTGGGGTTATATACTTTGTTGAAGAACTTTTAATAAGAATGAAACAAAATATATAACCCCAAACCTTCAGCTAAACAATGACTAACCTATCTCGCTTTGATTTACATCCTTATCTAATCCTAACATATCATGCTTAGATTCGAAAGTAGTATGTAAAAGTTCATGTGACATATGAGATAGAGGTTCTTTAAAAAATTCCTTATAAACATTTATTACATCTGGATTTTCATAGCTACATTTTATAGCTATATGCTTATCTTTATCGTATAACCCTTCTATACGTTTTAATCTCATTTCATTTGTAATTCTAGCTTTCATCTTAGGTTGTCCTGCACCACCTATGCATCCACCCTTGCAAGTCATAACTTCAACAAAATCATATTCAACTTCGCCAGATTTTAACTTTTCTATTAATTTTCTAGCATTTTCAGTTCCTTGAACAGCTGCTAATCTTAAAGTTGTACCTTCTATATTTACCGTAGCTTCCTTAACATCTTCAAGTCCTCTAACTGGATGGAAATGTAGGAAATCTTTATGTGGATTTTCATGTGTTAGTATATTGTATACAGTTCTAACCGCAGCTTCCATAACTCCACCACTATTACCAAAGATTACACCTGCTCCACTTCCAAGACCTAACATATTATCAAATTTTGATCCTTCTAAGGCTTCAAAATCTATTTCATCTTCTTTTAACCACTTAGCAAGTTCTTTAGTTGTTAATATTATATCATTATCCTTCATATTTTCAACATTGTTAAACTTAGCTGATGCATTCATTTCAGGTCTATCTATTTCATATTTTTTAGAAGTACAAGGTGTTATAGTAACATTCACTATTTTACTTGGATCTATATTAGCCTTTTGAGCAAAGTATGTTTTTACAACAGTTCCTTGTATAGCTATTGGGCTTTTTGTAGTAGATAAATTTGGTATTAATTCTGGATAAAATGTTTCTGCAAATTTAACCCAAGATGGACAACAACTTGTGAATTGAGGCAGTTTACCTTTTCCACTTAAAAGACGACTTACTAATTCACTACCTTCTTCCATTATTGTCATATCTGCTCCGAAAGTTACATCAAATACATAATCCCCACCAAGTTCTCTTAATGATTGAACCATCTTATCTTCAACATAAGATCCTTCTTCCATGTTAAATTCTTCACCAAGTGCTACACGAACAGCTGGTGCAGTATTAAATATAACTATTTTTTCAGGATCATTTATAGCTTCTTTAACTCTGTCTATATCTTCTACTTGAGTTATAGCTTTTTTAGGACAAGCTTGTACACATTGACCACAATTTATACATATTGCTATATCTCCAGTTTTTTCTAAGTCGAAATAACCATTAACTCCTATTTCATTTGCACAAACTCTTTTGCATAATCCACATTTAATACATTTATCATAGTCTATTTGTATCGATGGATTGTCTAGTTCTATTGGAACTACTTTTTCTGTAAATAAGTGTTTCATGTTAATTACTCCTTCATTGTGATTTAATTCATAACGTCAAATTTTAAATCTTATTTTAATTGTACTTTTCGACAATTAATTACTTAATATGCTTATACCCAATATTTTAAATTTATATCATGCTATTTCCAATTAATTGCATAAAAAAATACCATTTATTCATAAATGCTTAGAATAAACGGTATCCTTTTTTAATTTTTTATATAATTTATTTGTTTTCTTCTATTAAAGATTCTATTTTAGATTTACATCTACCACCATGGCAAAATCCTGTTGTAGCTCCTGTTGCTTCTTTAACATCTTCTACTGTATTTGCTCCATTTTTTATAGCTTCTACTATAGTATCTTTTGTTATTCCTTTACATAAACATATTTTTTCTGACATAATAACCCTCCTATTTAAAATCTTTTTTATATTTATTATATTCATATTATACCCACTTATTTTGTCTTTAAATATTTTTATCATGAATTTATGTATTAAATTAAGAACATAATGTTTTCACCTTTCATAAAGTGTTAATAAGTTAAATTTTATTGTTAAGGGGGAAATATATATGGATTGTTTTAAAACTAAGGATGGTAATTCTATCGTTAGAGTTTTTCATGCGTCTCCTGATGCGCCACCCGTTGATATTTATATAGATGGTAAGCTTACTGTATCTGATTTAGCTTATTCTGATATATCCGATTATTCATATCTTGAAGAAGGCATCCATACAATAGATTTGCATCCAGCTGGAGATGAAAAAACTATTGTATTAAGTAAAATGGTTGATGTTCCCGATGATAGAATATTTACTATATCAGCTATAAATAATTTAGCTAATATTGAGTTATTTTTAATAGAGGATGATATAGATGAAATTCCTTCAACTAAGGAAGCTACAGTTAGAGTTGTTCATTTATCACCTAATGCTCCTGCTGTAGATATATTAGCTAATAATAATATATTATTTAAGGATTTAAAATTTAAAGAAGCTACTGATTATGTAAAAGTTCCTGCCGGTTCATATGATATAGACGTTGTTTTAACTGGCACTAATGATATAGTTTTATCAAGTAATGCAATTTTAAAAGCAAATAGAATTTATACAGTGTACGCTATAGGTAACCCACCTGGATTAGGTATAATTCAATCAGTAGATGTAAATTCTTATATTTGTAGATAAAACAGGGTGTTAAACCCTGTTTTATTTTGATGTTTTAATTACTAAGTTTATTAGTTCTATAATATTCATAGATATATATAATTCATTATAAGTGGCCCAAATCAAATATTTTTTTAATTTATCCCACTTTAAATTTTTATTTATATCTTCTTTGCTTATACCGTATATTTCTTCTATTATTTTAATAACTTTATCTTTTTTATCAAATGGTAAATTTTCATTACTTTCTATATTATTTTTTATAGCTTTTACCATGTTATCTACATTTTTGATATTATATATATAATCATTTACTATTTCATCTCTTTTAT